>NZ_JBFIII010000096.1 GCF_041601295.1 Immundisolibacter sp. | reverse complement strand
CCTGCTGGTATTCAAGGACGGCCAGGGTCGCTACGGTCTGATCGAGGCGCGCTGCAAGCATCGATGCGTGTCGCTGACGCGCGGTTTCGTTGAAGAAGACGGCATTCGCTGCGCCTACCACGGCTGGAAATACGCCACCGATGGGCGCTGCATTGAGCAGCCCTTTGAGCCCGCAGACAGTCACCTGAAGGACGATATCCGGCTGCGCGCTTATCCGGTGCAGGCACTCGGCGGGTTGCTGTTCGGGTATCTGGGCCCGGCACCGGCGCCGCTGCTGCCACGCTGGGACGTACTGGTGCGCGAGGACGGGCGGCGCTTTATCCAGATCCTACCGCTGCACCACTGCAACTGGTTGCAGTGCGAGGAGAACACCGCCGACACTGTGCACACCTATTACCTGCATGGCCGTATGGCGCAGGAGCACGGCCTGACCATTCCCGGCGCGGATTACTACGTGCGACCGGTCGAGCGCTACGAGTGGTCGGTGTGTGACTGGGGCATCGAGAAAGTGCTGGTCTACGGCGGCGAGCAGCCGGAAGTTGAAGTCCGCCCGCCGCTGATCTTTCCGAACATCCTGCGCGTGCCACAGGGGCCGGTGGAGGCGATCCACTTTCGGGTGCCCATCGACGACACCCATACCCGCATCCTGTGGGTGGGCTTTCTGGAAGACGCCAGTGCTCACACACCTGAACACGCCGCGCTGCCGTTCGAGTACCTGGAAGCCGGGCGCAACGCCGACGGCGAGCACGATCTGCTGTCTTTCTACAGCCAGGACCAGTGGGCCTGGGAAAGCCAGGGTGAGCTCTACGATCGCAGCGCCGAGACGCTCGGCGCGACCGACCGCGGCATCGTGCTGTTCCGCAACATGCTCGACGAGCAGATTGCGCGGGTGGAGCAGGGGCTGGCACCGGATGTGGCGATGGTGACCGACCCGGCGCACAACCAGAGCATCACGTTTCCCTCGGCCACCCGGCCGTGGGGCGGCACCGAGGCCATGAGTTTCGTGCCCGGCGCCACCGCCGGCGCCAGCGCGCCGTGAGCCGGCTGCGCCTGGGAATTGCCGGCGCCGGCATCGCGGCCTTGCAGGTGTTGCCGCATCTGAAGGAAATCGAGGACCAGATCGAGCTGACCGCGCTCGCCGATATCCGCCGGGACAACATGGATTACTTTGCGCAGAGCCTCGGCCGGTCACTCGCCTGCTTCGAGGACGTGGAAGCGCTGTGCGCGCAGGGTCCGGTGGACGCCGTATGGGTGGCCTCGCCCAACCGCCTGCACGCCGAGCACGTGATCGCCGCCGCGCGCCACGGCAAGCACGTGATCTGCGAGAAACCGATGGCGGTCACGCTGGAGCAGTGTCTGGCCATGGTGCAGGCGGTGGAGGCGGCCGGCGTCAAATATGTGCAGGGTCACTCCAAGGTCTACGACGCGCCGGTGCGCGCCATGGGGCAGCTGATCCGCTCGGGGGATCTGGGGCGGGTCACTCACCTGCACACCTGGAACTTCAACGACTGGCTGATTCGCGCGCTGATGCCCGAAGAAGTGCGCACGGACCTCGGCGCCGGGCCGGTGTTCCGCCAGGGTCCGCACCAGGTGGACACCATCCGTTATCTGGGCGGTGGGCGGGTGCGCAGCGTGCGGGCGCAGGCTGGCCGGCACGAGCCGCACTTTCCGGACTGCGAGGGCAACTACACGGCTTTTCTGGAGTTCGAGGACGGCACGCCGGCCACGCTGATCTTCGACGGCTACGGCTATTTCGACAGCGTCGAGCTGACCTGGGGCGTCGGCGAGGCCGGCAAGCCGGCCAAGAACCCGGATTCGCGCATCCCCAAGGCGCGGCCCCCGGGTCCGGTCAGCGCACAGGAGAAATACGCCCAGGTGCGAGGCGGTAACCCCTACGGCTACGGTACCGGTGGCGGCTGGGACATGGATGCACCGCAGCAACAACCGTTCTTTGGCCTGACCGTGGTGTCCTGCGAGCGGGGTGTGATCCGCCAGTCGCCTGACGGCCTTTACGTCTACGATGCCGGGGGCCGGCGCGAACTGCCCTGTCCGCCGCCGCTTGGTCGCGCCGCCGAGCTGCGCGAGCTGTACGAAGCGGTGACGCAAAACCGCCCGACGTTGCTCGATGTCCGCTGGGGCATGGCCAGCGCCGAGGTGGTGATGGGAATACTGGAGTCCAGCCGCAACCGCGCCGAAGTGCGCATGCAGCACCAGACCGACGTACCGGTGCTCTGATGGGGCAGGTTCTGGGGCTTGGGCTGTCCCACTACCCCGGACCGCTGGTGCCGGTGCAGCACTGGCCGCGCATGCTGGCGCGCAACGTCAAGGTGGGTCGCATTCCACCGGAGGTCTATGCCGATCGCGACGGCTGGCCGGCAGCAATGCGCGCCGAATGGGGCCAGGACCAGGGCCAGGCCGCGGCCGTGCACCACCGTGACCGTTTGCTTGCCGGCTACGCCGTGCTGCGCGGCGAGCTTGATGTCTTCGCGCCAGACCTGGTGCTGGTATTCGGTGACGATCAGTTCGAGAACTTTCGCCTGGACGGCGTGCCGGCCTTCTGCGGCTATCTGTTCGACGAGATGACCTGCCGACCCTACGCTGGCGGAGGCATCCCGTTCGAGACGGACCAGAATGCGTTCGATTTGCCCGTGGACACGCCGTTGATCGTGCGTGGCCACCGCGCTGCGGCACACGCGCTGGTCACCCATCTGCTCGGCGAGGGCTTTGACCTGGCCTGGGCCAGCACCACCCGCCACCCGGCGGGTCTGGCACATTCGTTTTCCAACACGGTGCTATTCCTGGACTTGCCGGATGCCGGGCGCGGCTTTCGCTACCCGTTGATTCCGATACACGTGAATTGCTACGGCGGACAGTTGCTCAGCGGCGCGGCGCGCGGCGCGGGGGCGGATGCTCCAGCGTTCAGCACCCCGCCTTCGCCCACCCCGGCGCGCTGTTACGCGCTCGGTGCGGCGATCGGTCGCTTTCTTGCCGATAGCCCGTGGCGCGTGGCGATTGTCGCCTCGTCGAGCTGGTCGCATGGCTCGCTGACCGCCAAGCACCAGCGCCTGTACCCGGACGTCGAGGCCGACCGCCGCCTCAGGGCAGATCTGGGCAGCGATGCCTGGACCCGCTGGGGTGCGCTCAGCCGCGACGCCATCGAGGATGCCGGACAGCACGAGGTGCTGAACTGGATCTGCCTTGCCGGCGCCATGGCGGCGCTCGGCCAGCGCCCGCAGGTGGTCGATTTCGTGGAAAGCTGGGTATTCAACTCAAGCAAGTGCTTCGCGCTGTTCCCGCCCGCCTGAATCAGGAGTCCCCATGGCCAAGATCGTCGCCGCTTTCGGCGTGACTCACGCCGCCATCATGGTGCGCGCCTGGGAGCGCGCCTCGCAGGCGCATCGCGACAGTGTCCGCGCCGGTTACGACGAAGTCGCCCGCCGCTTGCGGGCCGCGCAGCCGGATGTGGTGCTGATGGTCGCCTCGGACCACTTCCAGAGTTTTTTTCTGGACAACATGCCGGCCTTTTGCCTGGGTGTGAGCGGACGCTGCGTGGGGTGGGGTGACGGCGGCCTGCCACGCTACGAACTTGCGGTGCATGAAGGGCTCGCACACGGCCTGCTGGAAGGCTTGATAAGCGAGGGTTTCGACCTGGCATTTGCGCGCAACCTGCCGCTCGACCACGCCTTCATGACCCCGGTGCACATGATTTTTCCGCAAGCGGACCTGCCGCTCGTGCCGCTGTTCCTGAACTGCAACGCGCCGCCCTTGCCCACGCTCGGGCGCTGCCTGGACCTTGGCGCCGCCCTGGGCCGGGTCCTGGCACAGGTGGAGCCGGACCTGCGCGTGGCGCTGATCGGCACCGGCGGCCTGTCGCATGAGGTGCCGCTGCTCGACTGGCGGGCCTTGCCCGACGATCAGACCGGACGCGATTGGCTGCAGTTCATGTCCGCCGGGCGCCAGGGCGTGGACCCGCAGACCCAGCAGCGCGTCGCCGACGAGGTGGTGCGCTGGGGCCGCGAGGGACTCGGGCGGATAGATGAAACCTTTGATCGGGAGCTGCTCGGCTGGATGCAGGCAGGCGACTATGGCCGCTTGGCCGGTCTGGATGCGGCCACTATCGCCCGCCGCGCCGGCAACGGCGGGCAGGAGATCCGCACCTGGGCCACGGTAATGGGCGCCGTGCCGGGTACGCACGGCGAGCCCTTGTTCTATGAAGCAGTTCCGGAATGGCTGACCGGTGTCGCCGGGGTGGCATTCGCATGACCGTAATGTGAGTACGTCGGTCTCGGACCGTCGGGCGTGGTTGCTGCTCGGCGTGCTGGTCCTGCTGTGGGGCGGCAATTGGCCGGTGATGAAAATCGGTCTGCAGCATTCGCCACCGTTCACGTTTGCGGCCCTGCGCATGCTGACCTGTGTGGTCACCATGTTCGTGGTCGCATGGGCCCTGAAAGAACTGCGCCTGCCCGTGCGGCGTGATTGGCCTTTTCTGGTCAGCGCGGGGATTCTGCAAATGGGCGTTTATGTCGCCATGCTGACCTATGGCATGCAGTACGTCCCGGCGGGGCGCTCCTCCATCCTTGCCTACACGATGCCGGTGTGGGTGGTGCCCGGTGCCATTCTGTTGCTGGGCGAGCGCCTGAACGGCTGGAAGGGCATCGGTTTCCTGTGCGGAATCGCTGGCCTGATGGTGCTGTTCAATCCTGCCTCGTTCGATTGGAGTGACAGCACGGTATTGCTCGGCAACGGCCTGATTCTGGGAGCTGCCGGGATTGGCGGGCTGGTGATGCTGCATATCCGTGGCCGTACCTGGGGCGCATCGCCCCTGTCGCTCGCACCGTGGCAGTTCCTGGTCGCGACGGTCGTGGTCTTGCCGCTGGCACTGCTGCTGGAGCCGGATGCCCAGGTCGCGTGGGACCAGGAACTTTTTTGGGTGATTGCCTACAACGGGCCATTGGCAACTGCGCTGGGCCTATGGGCGTTCGTCGTAATCAGTCGGGCGCTGCCGGCGATTACGGCCTCGATGGGACTGCTCGCGGTGCCGGTGGTTGGCCTGCTGCTGTCGGCGTTGGCCCTGGGAGAGACGATCACGCCCGGCAACGCGACCGGTCTGGCGATGATTGTGGCGAGCGTGGCCGCGACGTCCCTTGGCGAGCGCGGGAAACGAAGCATCCAGCCGCCATCTTCGCCTGCGCCTGGAGACTCGGTCGCCGGCCCGTCTGGGTGATGTCTCGGCGACGCATGTCTCCGCCTCGCCGCGGTTTCACCAAGCGGTGCCCTGTGGCCCTTGGCATCGGAGGGGCCGTGCGCTTGACGGAGTCTTAACCTGTTGCGGCGTACCGTTCGTAATACGCGCCGCCACCAGTCGTTCCCGAGTGCATCCGTTGTCCCGATCCCAGGCCACCTTCCTGCCTTTTTCCTACTGGGCTATCAGCTGGGCAGTGGTGCTGTTGCTCTTGTTGGCGCACGCCTGGGATGCACATCTGTCCGGGCCGTTGGTAAGCGCTTTTTTTATCGCGGCCGCGCTGAACTACGCCGGTTTGTTCCTGCTCCCTTTAGTGCTGGCTCCCTTGTTTGGCGCGGCCGCGAAGCGGCCACTTGGCTCCCGCGCCGCCCATGCGTTGAGCTTCACGCTGATTGTTCTGTGGTCCAGCGCCGTCCAGCTTGGGCTGTTGCTGGACCTATTGGTCTTCCAGCTCTACGGGTTTCACCTGAACGGTTTCGTCTGGAACCTGGTTACCACACCTGGCGGGCTGGAATCGCTCGGCGCTGACGCCAGCGCCTGGCTCATGGTGATGGCGGCGGCGCTGGTCGTTTTGGCTGCCAACGCCGTCCTTCTAGGCCTGACCCTGCGCCGCGCGACCGGTGCAGCGCAGCGCTTATTTCGCGTGAGCACTGTGGTCGGCGTGTTGTTGATATGCGCCGTGGGCGAGCGCCTGGTTTACGGTGTCAGTCATTTCACCGGGCGTAGCAGTGTGCTCAAGGCCGCCAACGCAATACCGTTTTATCAGCCGACCACATTCCGGCACGCGGCGCAGGCGCTTGGCTTCACATTTTCGGCACGACATGCCGGCAGCGTACGCGCAGCCACAAGCGCGCTGGCCTATCCGCGGGTGCCACTGCAACTGACCCCGCCACCCCGGTTACCGAATATCGTCTGGCTGGTGGCGGAGTCGCTGCGCGCGGACGCACTTGATGAAAACGTGATGCCAGCGACCAGCGCGTTTGCCCGGACCGGACTGCGCTTCGATCAGCACTACAGCAGCGGCAACGGTACCCGTATGGGGCTGTTTGGAATGTTCTACGGGCTGTACGGCAGCGACTGGTTTCCGATGCTGGCTGCCCACCAGCAGCCGGTGCTGATGGATGTTCTACAGCGTCTGGACTACCGCATCGAGGCCTGGAGTAGCGCGCGCTTCAGCTACCCTGAATTCAGCCGCACGGTATTTGCCGGCCTACCTGCCGATGTACTGCACGATCAGGCGACCGGTCAGGGCTGGGAGCGTGATCGCAGCAACGTCGACAGCCTGCTGGGGTTTATCAGGCAGGCATCTTCGGCGCCCGACCGCCGGCCGTTCATGGCATTCATGTTTTTCGAGTCGCCGCACGCCCGCTATTACTTTCCCCCGGTAAACGCTATCCGCAAGCCTTACCTGGAGGATTTCAACTACGCGACCATGTCGCTGACGCGCGACATCGAGTTGATTCGCAACCGCTACCTGAACGCCTGCAACCACCTCGATAGCCAGTTCGGGCGCGTATTTTCCGCCCTGTCCGCGCAGGGCCTGCTCGACAACACCATCGTCGTGGTTACCGGCGATCACGGCGAGGAGTTCATGGAAAAGGGCCGTTGGGGCCACAACTCCAGCTTTGTTGAAGAACAGGTCCGCACGCCCCTGGTGCTGCGCATGCCGGGTGTTGCACCGGGTCGTGTGAGCAGCATGAGCAGTCATCTGGACCTGCCGGCCACGTTGCTGGCGCGCCTGGGTGTGCGAAACGACCCGGCCGATTTGTCGCTGGGCAGCGACCTGCTGGGCGCGGGTCCAGCCCGTACTACGACGGTAGTTTCGGACTGGTCGAGCGTGGCCTGGATCGGGCCCGACTACAAAGCCGTCTACCCATTGCGCAGCACGGGACTTTCGGACGCGGGCATCTTTGCGCCAAACGACAGCCGGCTGCCGAATGCGGGATCAGTGCGTGCGGCCCATGTGGCGGATCTGCGCACACTGCTGCGGGGCATTACGCGCTTTCATCGCTCCGTGCGCTGAGTCAGCTGCTTGCCGTGCCAGGCGCCGCGTTGCCGCAAAGCCCGGGCAACCGGGGGCTGTTTCTCATGCCCGCGCGGGGGCGCAACAACAGGGCCTCAACCCTTGACGATCTGCCAGCGTGCGCGGTCGAAGCCGTCGGGTACATCCGGCTCGCCAAAGTATTCCATCGCCATTGCCACTTCCATGAATGCCTGGCCCAGATAAAACAGCCTCTCCTCGGCGGGGCTCATGGCATGGTCCACGGACAGTGCGCTGAAGCGATCGAGCAGCGGCTCCATGTGTGGCGCGATGGCGTCATAGAACGCCCGGATCTGGTCCATGGGCATCGCCACGCGGCGGGCGTTACGCTCCTGCATGGTCGGCAACGCCCAGGCGCTGACAAAAGGCTCCAGCGTTTCGAAGCCGCACGGCAATGCCTGCACCTCAGGCATTGGCACCCCGCACGCAGGCATCCACAACGTCATAGCGGTGGCGCAGCAGCACTTCCTGCAAACCCAGCGGCAGATGCTGGATGAAGCCGGACATCAGGTTCTGCTGCGTGGCCTCGGTGGTGTTCACATCTTCGCGCACGGTGTCGCGCAGCACCACCGCCGTGTATTGGCGCGCGATGACCTCGCCCAGGTTGCGCGCCGGCATCTGGTACAGACGCATCTCCCACTCTGTGCGGTCCGGCGCGGTGGGCCAGAAGTTGTACGTGTAGCAGTAGTCCACGCCGACGTGCGCGGCGAATCCCGGAAACACCTCCACGATGTCTAAGGCCCAGGCGGGCTGACGCTCCGGGTTCAGGCCGGCGGGCAGCTGGTCGAACAGATCGACGCTGGATACGCCGTACTTGCTCCCGCCGTAGCGCGCCACCAGTTGTTCGGCGCGTGTCGGACGATGGTCGGGATTGCCTCCGACGATGGAGGCGATATGGTGATGACGGTACAGGCGTACCGCAGCAAGATGACAGTAGGGATTGTCCTTGCTGATGAAGGCATCGGCCACCGAGCGGCGGTGGATGGTCGCCACGTGGTAGCCCTCGGAGAAGGCATCGTGGAAAACCTTCCAGTTGACCTTGACCGTGGCGCGGAAAATGGCGCTTGGCTGGAGCTTGGACAAGGGGCCGCCGACCAGTGCGGCTTTCACCTCTCCCAGCCAGTCGTCAAGTGACACCGGCGGCGGGTTGCCGGCCGGGTGGACGAATACGAAGTTCTCCCACACACCGACCGCGAGGCCGCGCAGGCCAAGATCGCAAGGGTCCAGGCCAGGAAACTCGGGCGCATCCGGCAGATGCCGCAGGCGGCCTTCCAGGTCGTAGGTCCAGCCATGGAAGTTGCAGCTGAAGCCACTGGCATTGCCGGCGGGCTGCTCGCGCACCACCTTGTTCCCGCGGTGGGTGCAGATGTTGTAGAAGGCACGAAGCTCACCGTCTTGGCCACGCACCAGGATCACCTCGACCCCCCAGCGTGGGCAGGCGCTTGAGCACATAGTCGCCGGGGTTCGGGACCTCGGAGGTGTGACCCACGTTCAGCCAGTGGCGGCGAAAGATGTGTTCCCGCTCGCGCTCGAAATAGGCGGCGGAGGTATTGACCTCCAGGGGAATCGGCGCGGCGCCTGAAGAAGTCACGGTATTTCCCCGGCGCGGATCGGCTTGCGGGTTTCCCATGCTCTGTTCCTCCCCATGCGACCGAGCTTCCATCATAACTGCCGGTGTGTTCCGAAGGCTGGGCCAGCGGGCTGACTCCGGGTGGCGGCCCTCAGCCCGGTGGAACCTCACCCCCCTCCAGGCGCGTTGCCAGACGCTCCACACCCATATAGAACAGTCGCTGGGCCTCGAGTACCAGCGGCAACCCTCGCCGGATCTGCGTCTCAACTTCGGCGTTCAACCACGGTTCCATGGGCCGCCACACCTTGACGCCAGCGTGCTCAAGGTCCGCCGACAAGTGATAGCGGAAGAAGAAAACCTGTTCCTCGCTCAAGCCCAGGCACTCCTTCCACCGGTCGGGGTGGAAGTTGTGCCCCGGCAGGGCGGTAAGCACAAACTCGTCGATGGACGAACCAAGCCAGCCAACGGTCCAGTGCCAGTCACGCGCCAAGTGCTCCAGTAGTGCCAGTGACGCGGCCGTTTCGGTTTCCGGCTGCGTCACGTTCATCTGTGCATCGCTGAGGCCGATGTTGCGGCCCATCTCCCACAAAATCTTGGTGTGCGCCGCCTTGATGGCGGGGTCATAAACCAATTCTTCGCCCATCTGCGAAATGGTGCGGCGCACAATGCCCTGGTCCGGGCAGCGGCTCATCCATGCCGGGCGCATTACGGAGCTGAAAAACCGGTTCCGCAGCACGTGTTGCAGGACATAGGCCTGCCCGCGCGCGCGCGTCAGCGGTGCCAGTACCCACGGCCAGGTTTTGGCCGCCTCCAGGGCCGTGGCGGCAATATCCGCCAGATGGGTTGTACTACTCATGGTCGCTCCCGGTTTGGTCGTCAAAACGTCTAAGTGCGGGGGGAACCCCTCGCCGGGTCATCGCCGGATGATGCCGGAAACACGCCTACTGCGGCACCGCCACACCGCCACTGACGCGGACTTTCTGACCTTCGCTCAGGGCCGGCGGGTTGGCGTAATCGAGAGTCACGGTATTGCCGTTCTCCATCCGCACTTCGACCTGGTAGGCGGTGCCCGCGCGCTGGCGTTTCTCGATTTCATGGCCCGCATATGCGCCCCCGGCGGCGCCCGCGACGGTGGCGATCTTTTTGCCGCTGCCACCCCCTACCTGGTTGCCGAGCAAACCACCCACCACGGCACCTGCCACGGCGCCAACTCCGCTGCCCTGGCCTTCCATGCGATAGCTTTGGATCCGCGTCACCACGCCGCAGTCGGCGCACATCGGCGCGGGTGCTGCCGGCGGCATGGCCGTCGGAGCGGCAACTGCCCGGGTGGCGGGCTTTTTTTCCACCGGTGAAGCACTGGGCAGGGCAAGCGCATCAGGACCGGACAGGGTGGCGGGGGCAGCTTGTTCGGTGGGCTCATCCGCGGCCGCGTTTCGCTGGTCCGTGCACGCGGGAAGCGTGGCGACCAAGGCGAGCAAGACAATTCTCAAATCGATCGCTGATCTGCGCATGACAAACTCCTTTGGCGAAACTATCGACATATCCGTTCAGAAACAGCTCATCGCTTACGTGGCGCCGCCGCTCACGGTGCGTGGCGGCTGCCGCCGCTGTATTTTTTCAGCAGCAGAGTGCCCTGCGCCCGGCCGCGTTTGTGACGGTCGATGCGCACTGGGAAGTAATCCAGCTGCGGTGCGCACCACAGGGTGACGGTGTATTTGCCGCCGGTTTGTGTGCGCTCGACCTTGACGGCGCGAAAGCGACCGGCGGGGGTGCTGACCTCCTCCTCGCCGACGGTTTGCAGGCGATATTCGCGTATTTCGCCATCCGAGCCGTACAACACCGGCAGTACCAAACTGGTGGCGCGCTCGGCCAGGCTCCGGCGCAGCGCCTCTATGTAAATCAATTCGTCCAGCGTGCCCGGCAACAGCGTTGCCGGTTCGCGATCACCCTGGCGCTCTGTAACTCGGCCGGCCTGCCAGTCGAACACGAACTCGTGGTCCCGCCGCTTGCGCCCGCCACTGCGCAGGTGGTGAAACACCTGCGGGCGCCAGCCGTCGCGGGTTACCTCACCCTCACTCAGGTCATGAAAGGTTTCCTGGGTGAACAGCGCCACCACGCCACCGGGCGTGACGTCGAGCTGCAATCGGTAACGTCCATCCTTGGCCTGGTAGCTTTGCACGGCTTCGCCGCCGTCGATGGCGCCCTGGCGCACGGCGTAAGTCGCCTGCCACTCGTTCGGCAACTCGGCCCGCGCTTGAGTTGCGACCAGCAGCGCGATGCATGCGCCCAACACTCGCCAACTATTCACGCTGTGCCTCATATGCGAACTGCACCGGCGCGGCCAGGGG
>NZ_JBFIII010000095.1 GCF_041601295.1 Immundisolibacter sp. | reverse complement strand
GCGAGAGCTCGACACGGTTCAGGAGGCAGTGCGTGTACCGACCTGCAGCATGCACCGGGAACTCTGGCGTTTGGCGCCCAAGGCCTGAGTCGTTCAGGCCACCGAACGACGCGCGGACGCACTGAACAGATCAAGAACCCGTAGCACGTCATGCAGACGCAGACTGCCGTCGTCAATCACATCATCATGCTCGATCACGTCGGCATCCAGTACTGCGGTCGAGCCAGGTGCCACGTACAGGTCCATACCGGAAAGTAGACGTACATTGGCGGCAGAGTCCAGAGCAGCGATTAACATGTCGCCGCCGAACAGCGGGTCGTGCAGCCGTAACTGGCGCGCGTGTCCAGCCATGTCGACCGCGGTTACCCGACCGCATACGGCGCTGATTGATCCGACTTGTTCCACAGTTTGCTGCCCCGGTATTGCCACCGTTTGGTGGCCTTATGGGACGTGAATATGCCTTTCTGGGCAGGCGCAAGGCTACTGGACTATGGTGCGGATGGGAGCCTGGCCATGTACTGCAAGCCTGCCGCTTGGGGCGAGCCCGCTAGGGGAGCGCTGAATAAACCCATTCTGAATTTCCCAGCGCGCACCGGAAATGCTTGATTTCCCGTTGGCGTACAGCCATCGATTTTGGTACTGCGTGCGCTGCGGGAGCCGCCGAATAGATCAGCGGTTCCCTAGCTGAGCGCTATCGCCGGGTTGCCATGCCGAACCCGGTTGGTCACCAGCAGCGCCAGCTGCAGCCGGTCGCGCACGCCAAGCTTGGCGAATACCGACCCCAGATGCGCCTTGACGGTACGTTCGGTAATGCCCAGCTGCTGGGCGATGATCTTGTTGCTGTAGCCACCGCCGATGAGGCGGGCAATCTCTCGCTCGCGGGAGGTTAGCGCGTCCAGATCCACGCCGTCATCGGCGTCGGCCCGGGCGGCCGCGGGGTTCCCAACCAACGCAACCAGCCGGTCGATCAGGCGTCGGCCCACCCAAACTTCACCGAGTTGCACGGTCTCCACCGCCTTGCTCAGGAGCCGCGGGTCGATATGAACATTGCAGTAGCCGCGGGCACCGGCGCGAAGCATGGTAATGCCCTCGTCGTCGCTGGGTTGATGGCTCATGGTGATGATGCGGGTATCCGGACTGAAATCATTGAGGTTGGCGACCCCGCCAGCGCCGCGCAGGTCGCCAAACGCCAGGTCCAACAACAAAACCTGGGGTCGCCGCCCGGACAGTGTGCCCTCGGCCTCGTCCATCTGGGACACGCGACGCACCAGGGTGCCGCGGCTAGCCACCGCCACCGCCCACCGGTCCATCAATGATGTGTCTTCGCTCGCCAGCAAAATCATGAGCCCTGTCCCATTAGTTTTATTCCCTGGGTGACACAGGCTGCACACTCAGTGCGCCGCGCCGGGTTTAGCCCCTGCTGCTGGTATCGGCCGCTGCGCGCGGTTCTTGAGTGGAATGGACGCGACGGCGTAAACGGCCAGTGCCGTTGCGCGGTGGGTGGTCAGTGTCAGGTGAGCCGCAGCAAACCGAGGGGTTCCCCTCAGCCGAGCGTCTTGGCGGGTCAGACGCGCCCGGCGAGCTGGGGCAGAGCTTCCAACAGCAGGCTTTGCGCGCAGGCGATGCCGCTTGCCAGGTGCTGTTCGATTTCAGCCAGCAGACTGCTGCTGCCGCGCCCGGCGGCGCGGTTGGCGACTAAGGCCAGGCACGCGTAGGGCAGGGCAAGTTCCCGCGCCAGGGCGGCTTCTGGCATGCCGGTCATGCCCACGATGTGGCAGCCGTCGCGTTCCAGGCGGTCGATCTCGGCGCGGGTTTCCAGGCGCGGGCCCTGGGTCGCGGCATAGGTGCCGCCGTCCCTCAGGTCGACGCCGCTGGCAACGGCAGCGTCGTGCAGCGCCTTTCGCACCACGGCATCGTAGGGCTCGGTGAACTCGACGTGCTGAACGGTCTGGTCGGTACCGTCAAAGAAGCTCGCCTCGCGGCCACTGGTGTAATCGATGATCTGGTCCGGGAGTACCAGCGTGCCTGGCCCGATATGTGCGCTGATTGCGCCGACGGTCGCCACCGCGACTATGGCGCGCGCGCCGACGGTTTTACACGCCCACAGGTTGGCGCGGTAATTGATGCGGTGCGGCGGCAACGTGTGATCCGCGCCGTGGCGCGGCAGAAAACACACCGCCACGCCATCGATGTCGCCGCACAACAGGGGCGCGGCCGGGTCGCCAAAGGGTGTCGTCAGCGTGGTGGGCGCGAATCCGTCTAGGCGAGACCAGTGATCGAGGCCGGAGCCACCGATGATGGCGATCATGGCTGGTCGCTCACCGCGTAGATGCCGGGCACGTTGCGCAAATAGCCCTTGTAGTCCATGCCCCAGCCAAACAGATAGCGATCCGGCGCGGTGAGGCCGACGAAATCAGCCTCGATCGGCGCTTGGCGCTGACAGCGCTTGTCGATCAGAACCAGACTGTGCACGCTGGCAGCGCCCTGGTGGCGGCAAAACTCGACCAGGGCGGCCAGGGTGATACCCCGGTCGAGCACATCATCGACCACCAGTACATGCCGTCCGGACAAGGCGACGGTCGGCGTTACTTTCCAACTGAGTTTGCCGCCCGTGAGCGAGCCCGCATACCGCGTAGCGTGCACATAGTCGAACTCCAGCGGGAAATCGAGCTGCGGCAGCAGATGGCCGGCCAGCACCACGCCGCCGGTCATCGGGCACAGCAGGACCGGGTTCTTATCCCGCAGCGTGGCAGTGACCTCGCCCGCCAGACGATCGACAGCCGTGCGTACGGTCGGCTCGTCGTACAGGCAGTCCGCGGCATGGTAGACCGCCCACGCCTCGGCAGCCGGCTCATCGGTCACAGGCGCGGCTCAAACGACTCCGTGGCGCGCGCAAGCAGGAACTCCTTGAACGCAGCACCCAGCTCCGGGTGGCGCAGGCCGTACTCGATGGTCGCCTCCAGGTACCCCAGCTTGCTTCCACAATCGTAGCGGTGCCCCGGGATGTTGTAAGCGAACAGGCGCTCGTATTTGATCAATTCAGCAAGTGCGTCGGTCAGTTGGATTTCGCCCCCGGCACCCCGCCGGGTGCTGCGCAGCAAGTCGAACACGCGAGGTGTCAGCACATAGCGGCCGACCACGCCCAGGTTGGACGGCGCGTCTTCCGGGGCGGGTTTTTCGACGATGTCGTCGACCTCGTACAGGCCGTTGCCGGCCGGCCGCGGGCGCACCACGCCGTAGCGGCGCGAGAACTCAATGGGGATTTCCTCGACGCCGACGATACTGGCCCCGCGCTGCTCGTACACGTCGATCATGTCCTTCAGGCAGGTGGCCGTGTGCAGACCCGGGTCGCGGGCGGCGATCAGGTCGTCGGCCAGCAGCACGGCAAACGGCGCATCGCCGACCACCGGTGCCGCGCACAGCACCGCGTGGCCCAGACCCAGCGGCGCGGCCTGGCGAATATAGATGCAGGTGACGTTCGGTGGCGTGATGTTGCGTACCAGTTCCAGCATCGCCGTCTTGCCGTTTTTTTCGAGCTCCGCTTCGAGTTCGTAGGCGGTGTCGAAGTGGTCCGGGATAGCGCGCTTGCTGCGTCCGGTGATGAAGACCAGCTCGGTTATGCCGGCTTCCACCGCTTCCTCCACCGCGTACTGGATCAGAGGCTTGTCCACTACCGGCAGCATTTCCTTGGGGTTGGCCTTGGTGGCGGGCAGGAACCGCGTGCCGAGGCCGGCAACGGGAAACACCGCCTTGGTGACGCGTCTGATGGCCGTCATCGGTACTGACTCCTCATTGGGCTCAAAGGGCGGCGATTAGCCGATCATGAACTGCGCCGGGGCCAGCGCCCCGCGGTGGCGGGCAGCGTTGTAGTAGCGGCTGGCAAACGGTGTCCGGGCCTGGCCTTCGCCGCGAAACGCGTTGGCCGACCCGTCACGCGCACCGATGGTGACGCTCCACCAGCCTGACGGATACGTGCACTGCGGAAAATCGACCGTGGCAACATCGGCAAAGCCAGCGGTTTTCAGGTCCCGCTGCATGGCACGGATCAGGTCGGCGTGGAACAGCGGTGACTCGCTCTGCGCCGCCAGCACGCCGCCGCCGGCCAGCGCGCGCTGGCAAGTGCGGTAGAACTCGACGCTGAACAGGCCCTGTGCCGGGCCGACCGGGTCGGTCGAGTCGATCAGGATCACGTCGTAGCTGCCCAGCTCGGCATCCGCCACCCAGGCGATGCCGTCCTGGAAATACAGTCGTGCGCGCGGGTCGAAGCTGGCCGCGTGCAAAGTGGGGAAATGCAGCGCCGCCGCCTCGGTGACCGCCTGGTCCAGTTCGACCATGTCCACCTGCTGCACGCTGTCGTGCTTGATCACCTCGCGCAGCGTGCCGCAGTCGCCACCGCCAATGATCAGCACCCGCCGGGGCGCGGCATGGGTGAACAGCGCCGGATGCGTCAGCATCTCGTGGTACACGAACTCGTCGCGCTCGGTGACCATGACCAGGCCATCCAGGGTCATCAGTTTGCCAAAGCGCGTGGTCTCGAACACCTCGACGCGCTGGAACAGCGACTGGAAGTCGTGAATCTTGTCGTTTATTTCCAGGGAGATGGCGCTGCCTTCCCCGGCCCATTGTTCGGTGTACCAGGTGTCGTCGGGCATCGCTCAGGCCTCGTGGTGCCACAGCGCGACGGCGGCGAACACGCAGCCGATTTTTTCCACCTGCATGTCGATAGCCTGCGATTTCAGCTCGCGAATTTCCCAGCCACGCATTTTCATGCCTTCCTCGACCATGCGCCGTACCACCCGTTCGGCATCCTCGCGGTGGCCGTGGGAGTGGTACTCCATGATCAGGCCCGGCTTGGCCGGATCGTGCGACCAGGCGGCGGCGACCGCCGCGCAGATCATGGACCCGGGGATGTCCGACTCCATTGCCGCGTAAGCGATCGGTACCAGCGCGCCCGGCGGTAGGTGCATTTCCGCCACGTCGACCTCGCGGGTGGCCGGCGGCACGATGGACGACATTTTCACCAGATTGGTGTTGCCGACACCGGCGTCGAGCAGGGCGCCGTCGAAAGCGTTCAGCGGTGTGAAGCCCTCGCTGCGGCCGGACACGAAAGCGTGCAGGGTGGGGGTCTGAGTAATCATGGCGTGGACCGGTCTCCGAAAGCGATCAAATTCAGGCAGGCAAAAAACGGGGGGCCATCAGGGCGTGCGCAGTTCCAGCAACATGGTCGTGATGTCGGCGTTGCGCAGCTGCCGTTGCACGGTCTCGGCGTCGGCCCGGGTATTGAACGGACCCACGCGAATGCGGTGCCAGGTTTCGCCATTGATGCTGACCACCTGTATCTGGGCCACCATGCCCTGGAGCGCAAGACTGGCGCGCAGGCGCTCGGCGTCGACAGCGTTGCGCGAGGAGCCGGCCTGCAGGATGTAGCGCCCGTCCGCCGCCGGGGCAGCCAGCGGCGGCGGTGTCGGCTCTGCGAGCGGCGCCGGCGCGGGAGGTGTTGTGTTGCCCGGTGGCGCTTGTAAGGCGGGCGGCATCGCCGTCGGGCGCGCCGTGTCGGCCGACTGACTGGGCACCGGCACTTCGAGCTCCGGCAAGATGGTATAGAACTCGAATTTCGGTTTGGGGCCGCTGAGCTTCACGTCGTCCTTGGGCATCTCGATGGCCACCGGGACCGCCTGCTGGGCCGGACTCAGCACCACAAAATACACGGCTGCCGCGGCGATGATGCCGCTGGCAAGGCCGGTCATGAAGCCGCGTCCCCAGATCACTCCGCTGCCGGCGCGCTGGGCGCCGCGTCGTTTGTTGGCCATCACATGTGCTCCGGCGCCGAAACGCCAAGTAGACGCAGTCCATTGCTCAGCACCTGCCGTACAGCCGATACCAGGGTCAGGCGGGCGTTGCGCAAGGTGGCGTCATCCACCAGGAACGGGTGGTTGTTGTAGTAGGCATGGAACTGTCCTGCCAGCTCGCGCAGGTAGTAAGCAATCTGGTGTGGTTCGTGCGCCAGGGCGGCAGTCTCGATCAGTTCCGGGTAGCGGTTGAGGCTGGCAGTCAGCTCGAGTTCCGGCTGCTCGCCCAGCACTGCAAGCTCGTTCGCGGAGTTGGGCAGGTCGAACTTCAGGCCCCGCTCCGCGAGCTGTCGCAGCACCGCGCCGATGCGGGCATGCGCGTACTGTACGTAGTAAACCGGGTTCTCGTTGCTGTGTGAGCGCGCCAGCTCAAGATCGAAGTCCAGGTGCTGATCGCACTTGCGCAGCACGTAAAAAAACCGCGCCGCATCGCTGCCCACTTCCTCACGCAGCTCGCGCAGGGTCACGAACTCCCCACTGCGGGTGGACATCGATACCTTCTCCAGGCCCCGGTACAGCACTGCGAACTGGACCAACAGCACGGTAAGCCGGTCGGCATCGCCGCGCAGGGCACACAGCGCCGCGCGAATGCGGTCCATATAGCCGTGGTGATCCGCGCCCCAGATATTGATGATGCGGTCAAAGCCGCGCTCCAGCTTGTCCAGGTGGTAGGCGACGTCGCTGGCAAAGTACGTGGGTTCGCCGTTTTCCCGAATTACCACGCGGTCCTGGCGATCCCCAAACGCGGTGGCGCGGAACCACCAGGCGCCGTCTTTCTGATATAGCTGATCGGCCCCACGCAGGGTCTGAATGGTGCGATCCAGGGCGCCGCTGTCGACCAGACTGCTCTCGCGGTACCAACGATCGAATGTGACCCCGAAGGCGACCAGGTCGTCGTCAATGTCGGTCAGGATAGTGTCGCAGCCATGGCGGTGCAGGCGAGCATAGTCGGTGGCGCCCAGCAGCAACTTGGCCCGGCCAATCACCGCATCGAGGTACTGATCGGCATCACCGCCCTGCGGGCCGTCCGCCGGCAGGCCGTCCAGAACCGCCGCTGCAGACCTCTGAAACCCGTCGCTGACGTGTTGTTCCAGCGTGGTGGCGATGGCGCGTACGTAATCGCCGCGATACGCACCGGCCGGGAACGGCAGTTGTTCGCCCAGGAATTCCAGATAACGCAGCCAAACGCTGATCGCCAGGATGTCCATCTGCCGCCCGGCATCGTTCACGTAGTACTCGCGTTCCACCTGGAAGCCGGCGGCTTCCAGCAGGTTGGCGAGACTGGAGCCGTAGGCGGCGCCACGACCGTGGCCGACATGCAGCGGACCGGTCGGGTTGGCTGACACGAATTCCACCTGCACCCGCTGCCCGGCGCCAACCGGGCTACAGCCATAGGCATTACCGGCGGCCAGGATGTCGAGCAGGCAGCCGAGCTGAGCAGTCGGATGCATGAAAAAATTGATGAAGCCCGGTCCGGCGATGGCCACCCGCAGCACCGCGTCCGCTGCCGGCAAGGCGGCGACGATGCGCTCGGCCAGCGCCCGTGGCGGGCTGCCCGCGGCTTTGGCGAGCGTCATCGCCACGTTGCTGGCGAAGTCACCGTGGGTCTTGTCGCGGGCACGCTCAATGTGCACCTGGGTGACGGCCAGCGGCGCGGGCAACACGCCTTCCTGCTGTAGCCGCGTGAGGGCCTCGGCAACCAGGGTCTGAAGCAGTGAACGCAAAACCGATTCCTGCGCGGAGAATGGCGGGGGGAGTGGACGGGCCGGTACCGGCGTCCGGTGCCATTCTAACAGGCTGCATAAACCTGCCGATGGCGGCCCTGGCTGTTGCTAGCCGGTCGTCAAGGCTAACGGCTGCCTCAGAGCCCTGCGTTTGGGGCGTCTGATTCGTGACGTACACCGGCACCTTGCGCACGGTCGCCGACAGGTGATGGCGACGTGTGAGACAGGCGGTGCTGGGCGAGCCCTGCTGCCGGAATCTGAGCCTCTACGGAATCGCGGATCTATGCCGCGCTTGCCTGGCTCAGTTGCCAAGACAAAAAAACCGGACCCGCCATGGGGCAGGTCCGGTTCGTGTCAGCCCGGCGAGGCCAAGCGGCAGAGCGCTTAGCCGGTCAGGCCTTCGGCTTGCATCGTGGCCTGCACCGTCGGTCGGCTCATCACGCGGCCGGCGTAGGCGCCGATGTTCTGCCAGGCGGAGGTGTCGAATTTGACGAACTGGCACCAGCCCAGGACGGTTCCGAAGTAGGCATCCGCCACCGTGAAGGTGTCACCCAACAGGTACTGCTTGCCGGCCAGCTGCTCGTTCAGGTAGGCCATGCGCTTGGTGATGTTGGCGGAGGCGTTCTCCTTCGCTTCCGCGCTGGCCGCCGGGTTGAACAGCGGGGTAAAGTTCTTGTGCAACTCGGTGGAGATGAAGTTCAGCATCTCCATGAGCCGGTAGCGCTCCAGCGTGCCTGCGGCCGGCGCCAGGCCGCTGGCTGGTTTCTGATCGGCGATGTACTGCAACACCACGCCGACCTCGGTCAGCACCTGGCCGTTGTCCAGCTTCAGTGCCGGCACGTATCCCTTGGGATTGATGCTGGAGAAATCGGCACCGGTGTCAGTCTTGCCGCCGCCCATGAGATCGACTTTCTCAAGGTCGAAATTCAGGCCTGTTTCGCGCAGTGCGATGTGCGCCGCCATCGAACAGGCGCCGGGAAAGTAATACAGCTTCATGGAACGCTCCTCACGTGGTTGATGATTCGAGGGTGCCGCGCGTGTCGTGCGGTAATCGGCAGGAAGGATGCGGTTCGTGCCGGTCGTCGACCCATGTGGGCCGGACCGCGGCGTTCCGTGCACGCCTTCCAGCGACAAGGGTAACTCAGCCTTACGATACTGACCTCAGGGCACGGCATCGCGGGACCGGTGGCTGGCTGTGAGTCATTCGGATTGCGACACCCTGAGCGTGCTGATCGCCGGTTACGGCGATCTGGGCCAGCGCATCGGTCGACTGCTGACAGGGCAGGGCAGGCACGTGGTGGGCCTGCGCAGGCACGTGGAAACTGTGCCCGCAGGTGTTGAGCTCATGGCGGTTGACCTCGCCGCAGGCGTGCCTGACCTGCCGGCCTTCACGCAAGTCGTGTTTTGCGCCGCGCCCGATGGCGGTGATCCGGCCGCTTACCACGCGGTTTACGAAACCGCCTGGGGCAACCTGCTGACGGCGCTCGCGGCCATGTCAGAGCCGCCGCAGCGCGTACTGCTGGTGACCAGCACACGCGGCTACGCACAGAACGACGGCGGCTGGGTGGATGAGGACTCGCCGGTCGGTGCCCGTGACCCGCAGACCGCAAGCCTGCTGGCAGCGGAGGCCATGCTGCGCCGGTCTGGTTTGCCGGGCCTGGTGCTGCGCCTGGCTGGTCTGTATGGCAGTGGCGAAGGCCCGCTGCTGCGCAGTCTGCGCGAGGGGCGAGCAAGCCGGGCGGCGGGACCTGCGCGCTGGAGCAACCGCATCCACCGCGACGACGCGGCGCGCGCTGTGGCGCATCTGCTGGGCCTGGCCGATCCGGCGCCCTTGTACCTGGGGGTGGACAGTGAACCAACCGACCATGGCCGCCTGCTGTGCGAGCTCGCCGAGTGGCTGCGCTTGCCGGCGCCGCCGATGGTCGAGTTGCCCCCGCCCGCCGTGAACCGACGTTGTCGCAATGTGCGGTTGTTGGCAAGCGGCTTTCGCTTTTTGTATCCAGGCTTTCGGGAAGGTTACCGAGCACTGTTGGCCGCATCGGGTGGTCGATCCTGAACGCCCGCCAGCCGCTGCTAGAATGACCTCACTTCCTGTCGCGGAGCCGCATTCCCATGCAGTTTGAACTTACCCGCCTGCCGGCATCGCAGGAGCCACGTGGCTGCGTTGTCGTAGGCGTTTACGCCTCGCACGCGCTGACGCCTTCCGCGAAGCAGCTCGACCAGGCCAGTGGCGGCGCCATCACGGCCGCTGCCAAGGCCGGTGACATCAGCGGCAAGCCTGGCGATACCTTGATGTTGCGGGCACTGCAGGGCGTGGCGGCACAGCGCGTGCTGTTGGTCGGTTGCGGTAAGTCTGGCGAGATTGACGAAGGGGCTTATCAGCGTGTCGTCGCCGCGGCGGCGGCGGCGCTCGGCAAGTTGCACGCTGCCGACGCCGCTTTCTACCTTACTGAGCTTGCCGTCGCCGGGCGTGACGAGGCCTGGCGTGTGCGTGCTGCCGTTGCCGCGACCAGTCATGCCCTGTATCAGTTTACCGAATACAAACGCGAGCCCGGTCGCCGGCACTTGAAGACGCTGGCCATTGGCTGCCGGGCACGGGGCGGCAAGCCCCTGGAAGCCGCCCTGGCGCAGGGCCAGGCGTTGGCCGAGGGCGTGCGCCTGGCGCGCGATCTTGGCAATCACCCGGCCAATGTCTGCACGCCGGGCTATCTCGCCGACCAGGCGCGTGGATTGGCCAAGAAACACGGCCTCGTGGTCGAGGTGCTGGACGAGGCACAAATGGGCGAACTGGGCATGGGCGCCCTACTGGCGGTGTCCTGGGGTAGCCGGGAGCCGGCCAAGCTGATCGTGCTCAAGCACCAGGGGGGCAAAGCCAAGTCGGCGCCAGTGGTTTTGGTTGGCAAGGGTGTGACCTTCGATTCGGGCGGCATTTCGATCAAGCCCGCGGCGACCATGGACGAGATGAAGTTCGACATGTGTGGCGCGGCCTCCGTGTTTGGCACGCTCAAGGCAGCGGCGCTGCTGAAGCTGCCGCTGAACCTGATCGGTGTGGTGCCGACCAGCGAAAACCTGCCGGATGGAAATGCTGTCAAGCCTGGCGATATCGTCACGACCATGGCCGGCAAGACGGTCGAGATCCTCAATACCGACGCCGAAGGCCGGCTGCTGCTGTGCGACGCGCTCACTTACTGCGAGCGGTTCAAGCCGGAGGTGGTGATCGACATCGCCACGCTTACCGGCGCCTGCGTGATTTCGCTTGGCGGTCACGCCAGTGGCCTGCTGGGCAACGACCAGAAGTTGATGGACGCGCTGCTCGACGCCGGCCGCAGCGCGCACGACCGGGCCTGGCAGCTGCCGCTGTGGGACGACTATAAGGAGCAGCTCCGGAGTCCGTTCGCCGACTTGCCGAACGTGGCTGGCCGCGAGGCCGGCACCATTACCGCGGCGGCGTTTTTGTCCGCGTTTACCGACAAGCTGCGCTGGGCGCATCTGGATATTGCCGGCACCGCCTGGAAGAGCGGCAAGGAAAAATCCGCCACCGGCCGACCCGTGGGGCTGCTGTTGCAGTATCTGCTTGATCGTGTCGGCGCCTGATGGCCGAAGTCGACTTTTATGTATTGCAGGGCGAGT
>NZ_JBFIII010000094.1 GCF_041601295.1 Immundisolibacter sp. | reverse complement strand
GCCGGCTGTTGCTCGGCACCGGCGTTGTTGCCGCCATCGTGCTGGTGTACTTGCTGGGGCCAGTGCTGACGCCGTTTTTCGGCGCGGCGCTGCTGGCCTATATCGCCGACCCGCTGGTCGGCCGCCTGCAACGCCTGATGCCGCGTTCCTGGGCCACTGCACTGGTGTTCTTCGGACTCAGCCTGCTGGCGTTGCTGGTGCTGCTGTTTGCCATTCCCGCGTTGCAGCATCAGCTGGTCAATCTGCTGCAACAGTTGCCGCGTTTTATCGACTGGTTGGAGCAAACGGCGCTGCCGTGGCTGCAGCTACGCCTTGATCTACCGACCGACACGTTGTCCCTGGCTGCCGTGCGGACCTGGATGCAGGGTCACTGGGCGCAGGCTGGTTCTTACGCTGCGCAGGGTCTTGGGCAACTGGTCAGCTCCGGCTTTGGTCTGATCGGCATCCTGGTCAATCTGGTGTTGGTGCCCGTGGTGACTTTCTACCTGCTGCGCGATTGGCCATTGCTGGTACGGCAAATTGACGAGTTGTTGCCGCGTCGCTGGCAGCCCGCCGTGGGCCAGTTCGCCGGGGAGGCCGACCGCGTCCTCGGCGGTTTCCTGCACGGCCAGTTGCTGGTGATGGCGAGCCAGGGAACTTTTTACGCCCTGGCGCTGACCCTGGTCGGCCTGGATCAGGCGCTGCTGATCGGTTTTGTCGCCGGCATGGTGACCTTCGTACCGTATCTGGGTGGGGTCATCGGCATTACTCTGGCGCTGGTTGCCGGACTGATTCAGTTCCATGACTGGCCGCATATACTGGCCATCGGCGGCGTGTTCGCCGTCGGGCAACTGCTGGAAAGCCTGCTACTGACACCGCTGCTGATCGGCGACCGACTTGGTCTGCACCCGGTGGCGGTGATCTTCGCGGTCATGGCCGGTGGCCAGTTGTTCGGTTTCTTTGGTGTGCTGTTGGCACTGCCGGTCAGCGCCGTGCTGGTGGTGCTGCTGCGCCACGCGCTGGCCGGTTATCGCGACAGCGAATGGTACGAGCAGCCGCCGCCATGCTGACCGCTCAGCAACCGCTGGCGCTGCAACTGCGCACTGACCAGACTTTCGACAGCTTTGTGGCCTCATCCGGAACCGCCGCCGCGCGCGCGCGGCAACTGGCGCAGGCCCTGGCGAGCGGTCGCGAACGCACGCCGCTTTACCTGTGGGGCCCGCCCGCGTGCGGCAAGACACATTTGCTGGCGGCGACCTTGTCTAGCGCGGGCACCCATGGCCTGCGCGCCGCATACCTGCCCTTGCGGGAGCTCGGAGCAGACGGCGCTGAGGCGGTAAAGGCCTTCGAGCAGTTTGACCTGGTATGTGTGGATGACCTGGATACGGTTGCCGGTAACGAAGCAGTTGAACTGGCCGTGTTTCATTTGTACGACCGTCTGCGCAGCAGCCGCGGGCGCATCATCGTCACCGGTAGTGCCACGCCGACCGGGCTTGGCCTGTGCCGGCCGGAACTGAAAAGCCGCCTCGGCTGGGGGGTAAGTTGCCGTCTGGAAGCGCTCGGCGATAGCGACAAGCGGGTAGTGTTGCTGCGCCGCGCCGAGGGCCAGGGCTTGAACCTGGGCGAACCGGTGGCTGATTATCTGCTGCGCCATCACAGTCGTGACCTGCATCGCCTGTTGCAGCAGCTGGATATGCTCGACCGCGCGGCCCTGGCGGCGCAGCGGCGCGTGACCCTGCCGTTCGCGCGCGAGCTGCTGGAAGCCACCGATCAGCCAGCCGACGGCGCCTGAGGTGGCGCCCGACTCCCCGGCGGTGCCAGCCGCGCCTGCATTCGCAGTACGCCTGCTCGCCTGGCACCGCCTGGCCGGTCGCCACGATCTGCCCTGGCAGCGTCCGCGAACGCCGTACCGGGTGTGGCTGTCCGAAATCATGCTGCAACAGACCCAGGTGGCGACGGTGATTCCGTACTTCGAGCGCTTCACGGCGCGCTTCGCGGACCTGCCCGGCCTGGCCGCGGCGCCGCTGGACGAGGTGTTGCATCTGTGGACTGGCCTTGGCTACTACGCCCGGGCGAGGAATCTGCACCGGGCGGCGCAGCAGGTTTGCCACCAACACGGCGGTCAACTGCCGGCTGATCTGGACGCATTGTCGGCCCTGCCCGGCATTGGCCGCTCCACCGCCGGCGCTATCCTGGCGCAGGCCTACGGACAGCGGCAGCCGATTCTGGACGGCAACGTCAAGCGCGTGCTGTGCCGCCACCGGGCGGTGCCCGGCTGGCCGGGCGAGACGGCTGTTCAAAAACAGCTGTGGCAGATCGCCGATGCGCTGACGCCGAGCACCCAGGCGGCCGACTACACGCAGGCAATCATGGACCTGGGGGCGCTCGTCTGTACCCGTGCCCGGCCCCGGTGCGCTGACTGTCCGGTCAGCACCGACTGCCTGGCGCGAGCTGCCGGGTCGGTAGCTGACTTCCCGCAATCGCGTCCGAAGCGCCAGTTGCCGCAGCGCCGGGCCTGCCTGCTACTGCTGCGCCGCGAAGACGGTAGCGTACTGCTGGAACGCCGCCCGCCGGCCGGCGTCTGGGGCGGTCTGTGGTCGCTGCCGCAATATGAGGGCGATCAGGACGCCCTGGTCGACTGGTGCCAGCGGCAGTACGGCCTGCTGCCCGGCGCGGTGCGGGCCGGGGAGGATTTTGTCCACACGTTCAGCCATTTTCGGCTGCACATCACGCCGCTCGAATGCCCGGTCACCCAGGCCAGCGCTGTTTTGGACGCCCCGGAGCGCCTTTGGTATAACCCGATCAAGCCCCCGCGTCTTGGCCTGGCGGCGCCGGTCCGGCGTCTGCTGGCAGTCTGACATCTGACCTCCTGGAGAATCCCATGCGTACCGTTAACTGCGTGATCCTCGGCCGCGAAGCCGAGGGCCTGGATCGCCAGCCCTATCCCGGACCGCTGGGGGCGCGCATTTTTGAGCAGGTGTCCCGCGAGGCCTGGCAGACCTGGCAGGCACACCAGACCATGCTCATCAACGAAAATCGCCTGTCCCTGATCGACCCCGAGGCGCGCCGCTTCCTGGAGCAGGAGATGGAGAAATTCCTGTTTGGCGACGGTGCCAGCAAGCCTGAAGGCTACGTGCCGCCCGCCGATTGACGTGGCCCACGTAACCGTCGTCGGTGGCGGTGTCATCGGCCTGCTGGCGGCGCGCGAATTGCGCGCGGCGGGCCTGGACGTGAGCGTGCTCGACCGTGGTCAGATCGGCCGCGAGTCGTCCTGGGCCGGCAGTGGCATCCTGTCGCCGTTACACCCCTGGCGCCAGCCGGATGCCGTGCAGCCGCTGAGCCTGTGGAGTCAGCGGGCGTATCCGGACCTGGCCGCCACCCTGGCTGCCGAATCCGGCATCGACCCGCAATTGCATGTCAGCGGCTTGTTGCTGCCGGAATGCCCGGATGCTCACGTGGCCCGGGCCTGGGCCAGCCGCTGGGAGGTGCCGCTGGAAGAACTCGCCGCCGCCGCGATGCGCCGCGCCGAACCCGCTCTGGCACCGCACGCCAGTGGCCTGCTGCTGCCGCAGGTCGCGCAAGTCCGCAACCCGCGCCTGATGCGCGCTCTGCGCATAGCTTTACAAAAGGCCGGGGTGGTCTTCGAAGAGCAGCATGAGGTACTCGGCTTCGTGCAACGCAACGACCGAATCGTGGCGCTCGACACCCGCCACGGTCGCCGGTCGGTCGATGTGCTGCTGGTCGCGGCCGGCGCCTGGAGCGGCGAACTGCTGCGTGCCTGTGGCCTGGACCTGCCAATCCAGCCGGTGCGCGGGCAGATCCTTGCGCTGCAAACAGAGCCCGGGCTGATCCGCCACGTAGTTCTGGCAGAAGATCACTACCTCGTGCCGCGTCGCGACGGTTTGCTGCTGGTTGGCAGCACGGTCGAGCATTCCGGCTTCGACAAGACGCCTTCGCCCGGCGCCGCCGTCACGCTGCGCGCAGCCGCCGCCCGGCTGGTGCCGGCGCTGGCTGGGACGCCGCAGGTTGCGCACTGGGCGGGCCTGCGCCCGGGCAGCCCGGATGGCACGCCCTACATCGGCCGCCACCCGCAGATCGAAAACGTCTACGTGAGCGCTGGCCACTACCGCAGTGGTTTGACCCTGGCGCCGGCCTCGGCGGCGCTTGTCAGTGCGCTGATCACCGCCCGGCAGTCACCGGTCGATGGTGCTGCCTATTGTCTGGATCGGCCAGCCGTCGTTTGATTTGGCTCAGCAAATGAGCCAACGAACGCGCAAGCCGTCCCTGTTGTGCCGGAGCACCTGATTTCAGCCGCGACCACGATCTGGTTCAATGGTCTATACCTGCCAACCCCATATTCACCGAGGTCATAGCGTGAGCAAGGAAATCCCGAAAACCGACGCAGACTGGCGCGCGCGCCTGAGTCCGGAGCAATATCAGGTGTGCCGTCAGAAAGGCACTGAGCGGGCCTTCACCGGCGCTTACTGGAACGACAAGACCCCTGGCACATATCTGTGTGCCGGCTGCGGCGAGGCATTGTTCGATTCGGCGACCAAGTTCGACTCGGGCAGTGGCTGGCCGAGTTTCTGGGATCCGGCGAATCCTGACGCGGTGGCGACCGAGGAGGACCACGCCCACGGCATGCATCGGGTGGAGGTGCTCTGTGCCCACTGCGGCTCGCATCTTGGCCACGTATTTCCCGACGGGCCGCAGCCGACCGGGCTGCGGTACTGCATCAACTCCCTGTCGCTGAGCCTGGAGCCCCGCGGCGACGAGTAACGCCGCCATGGCGGAAATTTACGTCAGTACGGACATCGAAACCGATGGCTTCATGCCCGGTGAGAACTCCATGCTGAGCCTGGGTTCGGCGGCCTATCTGTCGGATGGCCGCCTGCTTGGCACCTGGAGTGCAAACTTCGAAACCTTGCCTGGGGCCGGGATGGACCCGAGTACCGCGCAGTTCTGGGCACAGCAACCGCTCGCCTGGGAAGCGTGTCGCCGCGATTTGCGCGCACCGGCTCAGGCGATGCCCGAGTACGCCGCCTGGCTGCGGGCGCTGCCGGGCCGGCCGGTATTCGTCGGTTATCCGGTGACGTTCGATTTCATGTTTGTCGGCTGGTATCTGGTCCGCTTTGCCAGGGACAACCCGTTCGGATTCTCGGCCATCGATATCAGCAGTTTCGCCATGGCGGTGCTGGGTCGCGAGTTTCGCCAAACCACCAAACATCACATGCCGCGCGAGTGGTTTGACCCTACCCTGCCGCATACTCATGTCGCACTTGATGACGCGCTGGAACAGGGTGCCTTGTTCATGAATCTGTTGGCAGCCAGTCGGCGCCGAGAGGCAACAGGGACGTGAGCGGTTAACGCACGCCATTGTTAAAGAGTGGTTTCGTGGACGAAAAAAAATGCCGGGCGAGGTGCCCGGCATTTTGTGGCTGGCCGACTGCCCGGCTGGCGAGCGGGTCAGTCCTGCCAGTTCGGCAGGATTTCCGTGGCCCACAGCTCCAGATTGCGCATCTGGATGTGGTGCGGGATCGGGCCTGGGTACTGCCACATGAGGAAGTATTCCGGGTTATGCAGCTTCACCATGTTCTCGATTTGCCGGTTGACCTGATCCGGGTTGCCGACGAACTCGAAGCCGTTCTCGTTCAGGTAGTTGTAGTCGCACTCCGGGCCGATCTTACCGGTCTGGCCTTTCTTGCGGAAGGCTTCGTTGAAGCCGATCGGTGCAAACCACTCCGGCCACACAAAGCCATTGGCGGTGGCGGCGTAGCGGTGTGCCTCGGCCGCGTCGTCCAGTACCAGCGCGTCGCGGAAAATGCCGATGTTCTGGCCATGCGCGAAGTTGTGCCCGGCTTTGGCGGCTTCCTCGCGGTAGATGGTGAACAGGTCGTGCAGGGTCTCATCGCAGGTGGACAGCGCAAACGGCGCGATGGCCTCGCGAGCACAAAAGCGGAACGTGTCCTCGCTAAATGAGAACGGCTGAAAGATGGGCGGGTGCGGTTTCTGGAACGTCTTCGGGGCGATGCCAATCTCGGTGATGATGCCGTCCGCGTTCTGGCCCTTGCCGAACTGGTCGACCACTTTGTGGCCGAACTTCAGGTTATCCGGCGGGATGGTCCAGTGCTCGGAACGGTGGTTGAACACGTCGGTGGTCCACGCCTTCTTGATGATCTCGTAGTGCTCCATGAACAGGTTGCGGTTCTTCTTGTCGACCTCGGACTTGTCGGACATGGTGCCGCCCACGCCGTAGGTCTGGCCCAGCACGTCGGCCCAGCGCTTCTGGTAGCCGCGCGCAAAGCCGATGAAGGTTCGCCCTTGCAGCATCTGGTCCAGCATGGCCAGGTCTTCGGCCAGGCGCAGCGGGTTATGGAACGGCAGCACGTTCGCCATCTGACCCAGGCGAATGCGCGTGGTTTGCATGCCGAAGTACAGGTCCAGCAGGATCGGGTTGTTGGATTGTTCGATGCCTTCGATATGGAAATGGTGCTCGGTGAAGGCAGCGCCCCAGAAGCCGGCCCGGTCGGCGAATTTGATCTGCTCGCTGACCTGCCACAACATGTTCTGATAGTTCTGCGAGTTGATGCCGGCCATGCCCTTGCGGGTCTGGGCGATGGTGCCGACCGACGGCAGGTAAAACAGAATGAACTTCACGAATGCGTCCTCGCTATGGTGATGGGGCGGTGCCCCTGTGCGTTAAAAACTTCAGTCGTAACTGCCGCCGATGCGCAGCTTCTCCTCTGCCCGCAGCGGCGTTTCGCCTTCGTGGCACAGCTTGTGATCGTGACCGGGCATCACACACGCGTGGTGGGCGCGGGCCAGCATCTTCAGCTTGTGCAGCGAGTGCTTCCAGCGCACCAGGTCGTTCGAAATGATCGATCCGGTTTCATGGTCGTAGCTGTCTTTCATGTAACAGGCATCCGAGGTCAGGATAACCGTGCCGGCGTGCTCCAGGTGCACCATCAGCGCCATGGTGCCGGCGGTGTGGCCGGGCGCGGAGATCGCGTGCACGTCCTTGAGGATCTCCGTGTCGCCTGACAGGGTGGTGAACCTCAAGCCCGGCACATCGTAGTCGCAGCGCAGGAAGAAATGCTCGTCGTGGGGCATGTTGGCCGCTGCTGCGTACTCGTCCTGATGCACCAGCATCCTGGTGGAGGGAGTGTTGTTCCACAGCTTGGCGTTGCCGGCATGGTCCACGTGCAGGTGGCTCAGGAACACGTAGTCGATGTCCTCCGGCCCCAGCTGGTTGCGCTTGAGCGTGTTCTCCAACAGCTGTTCTTCGGTGTAGTCGTCGTACGGCGCCAGTTCCTTGTAGCCGGGCAGCCACTGGTCTTCCCAGTGGCGGTGGATGCTGGCGTCGAACAGGATGCGCCCGTCCGGATGGTCGATCAGGAAGGTAAACGACGGCACTTCGCACCACACCTTGTTTTTGACGTGGCTGGTCTTGGTGAGCATCAAGTCCGGGTGGCCGGTGACCAGCAGCTCCAGGTCGGCGTGCATGTTGCCATGGTGCAGGGGGCGAATCTTGATGCCGCGCATGATTACTCCTCGGTCGTATTGTCGCTGATGGGATTCTGGGTCAGGCCGCGCCGGCCTGGAGAAGGTCTTGTTCGACCCGCTCGCGCAGGGCGCGCTTGTTGATCTTGCCAACGCCGGTCTTGGGGATGGCATCGACCACCAGGTAGTGGTCCGGCAGCCACCACTTGGCAAACCGCGGTTCCAGCCAGGCGCGCAACTCGGTCGCGGTGGGTGGGCTGCCATCCTGTGCGACTACGTAGGCGCAGGGCCGCTCCAGCCATTTGGCATCCGGCGCTGCCACCACGGCCGCCTCGCGCACCTGCGGGTGGGACATAAGCGCGTTCTCGAGGTCCACCGACGAGATCCACTCGCCGCCACTCTTGATCAGGTCCTTGGCCCTGTCCACCAGGCGCAGCACGCCGTTGGCGTCGACCGCCGACATATCGCCGCTTTTCCAGAACCCGTCGACAAAGCCGTCGCGGCTGCGGTCGTCGTGGTAGTACTCGGTGGTGCTCCACGGCGTACGCACGTATATCTCGCCGACTGCCTGGTCGTCCCATGGCACGGGGTTGCCGGCGTCGTCCAGTACTTTGAGTTCCGTGCCGGGGCAGGGAATGCCCTGGCGGATGCGGGTGGGGATGTGCGCCTGCGGTGGTTTGTCCAGATCCTCGCGGCGGATATGCACGCAGGTCGCCAGCGGGGTCATCTCGGTAGAGCCCCAGGCGGTGTAGATGGGGAAGTCGAACTCCTTGAGGTAAAACTCCATCACAGCTGCTGGGGTGGCTGAACCGCCGAGCATGAGGCCGCGCACGGTGGACAGATCGCGTGGGATGCGTTTCAGCTCGGTGATCATGTCGATGCCGATACTCACCGCGGCAGCGGCAAACGTGACTCGCTCGCTCTGTATCAGGTCAAGAATGGCCGGCGCATGCGGGCGCTCGCCCGGCAGCACCATCTTGCTACCCATGCAGGCGGCGGCAAATGGCAGTCCCCAGGCATTGGCGTGGAACATCGGCACCACCGGCAAAATGGTGTCGCGCTCCCGGATGTCCAGCACATCGCCCAAGCACTCGGTAATGGTGTGCAGGTAAATATCGCGGTGGCTGTACAGCACGCCCTTGGGCATGCCGGTGGTGGCGGAGGTGTAGCACATGCCGGCCGGCGTACGCTCCGGCAGTTCGTTGAATGGGAAATCGGGATCCCCGGCGCGAATCAGATCCTCGTAGGCGATCACATTCGGCAGGCTGGTAGGCGGTGCCTGGTCCGCCAGCACCACGAAGGCCTTGATCGTTTTCAGCTGATCGGCGATACGCTCCAGCGTTGGCAGCAGGTCGGGATCCACGAAGATCGCCGTATCCGCGCTGTGGTTGAGGATGTACGCCACGTGTTCGTCCGCCAGACGCAGGTTGACGGTGTGCAGCACGGTGCCGGCGCAAGGCAGGGCAAAGTACAACTCGAAATGCCGGTAGGTATTCCAGGCAAAGGTGGCGACCTTGTCGCCCGGCCGCACGCCCAGGGAGGCCAGGCGGCTTGCCAGGCGATGCGCGCGCTCGTTCAGGTCGCGGTAGGTGTAACGGTGCAAACCGCCGTCGGGCAGCCGCGTGACGATCTCGTTGTCCGGGAAATACTGCGCCGCCCGTTGCAGCAGTAAGCGAATGTTCAGTTCCACCGTGCGTCCTCCTCGGTGCCCAGCTCGGGGCGCGGGTCTGCTGTAGGTTTGTTGGTTCCTGAAGCCGGTCGGCCGTAGCGAGCCAGCTGTCGGTCAGTCTGCCACGGCTGTGCCGCTCGCCGTAGTGAGCGGCCACAGCGCGTCGGCACCGGCGCTGGCCAGCCGTCGTCCGAACTGTCTGGCCCAGGCCGCCTCGCTGCCGTTTTCGTCGCGCCAGGCCCACAGGCGGCGGGTTGCGTGCTGTAGCGAGTATTCCTGGGTGAAGCCCATGGCACCGTGCACCTGGTGGGCGATACGACAGGCCAGGCCGGCTGCTTTACCAGCCCGGATCTTGGCTACCGCGATTTCATCGGTTGCGACGCCAAAGTCCGCCACCAGGGCCGCGTGGTCCACCGCCGCGCAGGCCGCGGCTACTTCCCCGGCCAGGATGGCAAGTTGCTGCTGAATAGCCTGGAAGGCCGCCAGCGCGCGGCCGAACTGTTTGCGCTCACGGGCGTAATCCAGCGACTGTTGCAGGGTCCGTTCGAGCGCGCCGCTCATCAGCGCTGCGCGCGCCAGCGCGGCCCGCTCGTGGATCGAAGCGGCAGTGATTCCGGCGGGAGCACGGTACATTCGGTCGGTGGCGATAATGGTGTCGATATGCAAGTCGTCGCGCGCCTCACCGGCCAGATTGTCCCCTGGTTCCAGGCGGTAATCCTGCGGACCAAGCTGAGTCACCTGTGTTTGTCCGTCCCGCTCCAGCAGCACCAGGACACTGGCTGCGTGACGGGCCGCTGCCACTCGCGGCAGAACGCCATGCAGGCGAAGGCCGTTGTTCTGCTGAGTTATTTCGAGGTCGCGGCTGTTGGCACTGGCGAAGGCAAGCACTCCGCTGGGCACCGCCTGGCCGGCGCCGGCCAGCAGCCAGGCGGCGAGTACGGCACTCTCGGCCAACGGCACCGGCGCGCAATGGCGGCCACACAGGCGCAGCAGTGCACACAAGTCGGCCATGCCCAGTGCACTGCCGCCGGAGGCTTCGCTCACCGCGGCGACGGTAAAGCCAAGCTCTTCAAGCACCTGCCACAGGTCTGGGTCGAAACCGACGGCGTCGACCGCCTGGACCCGCTCGGCGGTGCAATGATCAGCCAGCACCCGTTCCAGGGTATCCAGCAGCATCTGTCTTGTGTCATCGCTCATCTTAGCCCCAGGGCGCGCGCCACGACGCCGCGCAGAATTTCGTTGGTTCCGCCCCGCAGCGTGAAGCCGGGGGAGTGCAGGGTGGCTTCGGCCAGGAGTACGTCGATGCGGCGCTGTGCCGTCAGCGAAGGCGCGCAGTCCAGCAGCAGACGCAGGCGCTCGAATACTTCACTCTCGAAGCGCGTGCCGATGTCCTTGACCAGCGCCGCCGCCACGTCGGGCGCCTCGCCGCGCTGCAAGGCCGCCGCGACCGACACCGACATGCGCCGCAGTGTCCACAGCTCGGCGGTCAACTCGCCAATGGCGATTGCCGTGCGCTCGTCGGGCGTCTCACCCATGACACGCAGCAGCTCCTGCAGCAGCGGGAAGGTGGACATGAACCGCTCCGGCCCGGAACGTTCGTAGGCCAGCTCCGAGGTGACCTGCTTCCAGCCCTCCCCGATCTGACCGAGCACCCGCGTATCGGGCACGAAAACCTGGTCCATCACCACCTCGTTGAAGTGGTGGGCGCCGGTCAGGATCGGCACCGGGCGGATGCTTATGCCGGGGGCCTTCAGGTCAATGATGAACTGCGACAGCCCGGCGTGGCGGTCCTCGCCCAGCGGCGCGCTGCGGCACAGCACGAAGAACCACTGGGCACGGTGCGCGTTGGAGGTCCACAGCTTGGTGCCGGTAATGGCCCAGCCGCCGTCAACACGGTCGGCCCGGGTGCGCACGGACGCGAGGTCCGAGCCGCTGCCCGGTTCGCTCATGCCGATGGCGAAAAACACCTCGCCGCTGACCAGCTTGGGCATGAAAAATTGCTTTTGTTCCTCGGTGCCATAGCGCAACAGGGACGGACCGGTCTGGCGGTCGCCCACCCAATGCGCCGCAACCGGTGCCCCGGCGGC
>NZ_JBFIII010000093.1 GCF_041601295.1 Immundisolibacter sp. | reverse complement strand
CGGATAGCCCCAGTGGCGCAGGATGGCCACCATGATCAGGTAGGCCAGCGCCAGTGCCAGCAGCATGTTGTCGGCCAGCGCGGCGCGGGTGGCGGCCAGCTTGTCGCTGGCGCCGCCGATGGCGATGTTCACGCCTGCGGGCACCTGGCCAGCAGCACGCAAGGCGCCGATCACATCCGTTTCGACCTTCTCGACCGCCGCTTCAAGCGGCATGTCGCTGGGCGAGACGATGTTCAGGGTCACTGTGCGCTGGCCGTTCAGGCGGCGGATGGTGTCGGTGTTGACGGTCTCGCGCAGCTGCGCCACCGCCGACAGGGGCACGATGCCGCCTTGCTCGGTATACAGCGGCAGAGCGGCCAGGTCCGCTGGCCGGTGCGGCGGCTGTTCGCTGCCATACAGAAACAAATCCACCTTGCGGTCGCCAAGGTAAAAGTCGTCGTGATAGGCCCCGTCAGCGAGCGCCCACACCAGATAGCCGAGCTCGTCGGCGCCAAGGCCAATTTCGGCCGCCCGCTCCCAGTCCGGGTGGACCTCGATAAACGGCTGGCCGAGGCTCAGGCTCGGCGGGTCGGGCAGGATCTGCGGATCGTGCAGCACCTCGCGCGTTTTCAGAAACGCTTTCAGGCCCAGGTCGAACAATTGCTGCAGGTTCTCGCCGGTAATGTCGAGCTCCATGCTGCGCGTGCCGCCCTGGTTTCCGGAAAAAATCGAGCCGCGGGCGGAGAATGAAATCATGCCCGGGTAATCGGCGAAGCGTCGACCGAGGGTTTCGATCAGCGGCGTGATGTGGGCGCGATCACGCGTTCCGGCGACGATTTCAAGCCCACCGGCGCTGGCGTTGGTCATGAACCAGCGCAGGGGCGGTATCTGGTCGCGCGCCGGATCGAAGTCGGCCACATCGCGCCCCAGATGCGGCGCGAAGGCGGCATCGATCTCGCGCCCGATGCGGTCCATGGTGGCCAGGTTGTAACCCGGTGGCGGGAACAGCATGGAGAACGTGACCGCCTCCTCGCCTTCGGGCAGGTACTCGGCGCGCGGTGTCAGCAGGGCCGCCAGGGCAACGGCTGCCAGCGCCACCGTTGCAACATAGCCGGCGCTGCGGGCGCGACCGCGCAACAGCCAGCCCAGAAGGCGCGCGTAGCCAGCCGCGAAACTCCGGCCCATACGCTGCAGAAAACCGGCCGTTGGTGCCTCGTCTGCGGCGCTGGCGAAGCGCGCCTCCGCCACCGGCACCAGGGCCAGCGCGACCAGCAGCGAGGCGATGATGGCGGCCGAAATAGCAATGGCGATGTCCGAATAAAGCTGGCCCGCTTCCTCGCGCACCAACAGCAGCGGGATGAAAACGATTACCGTGGTGGTCGTGGAGGCCAGCACCGCGCCCCACACCTCGCGCGTGCCGGCCAGCACGGCGTCCAGCCCATGCCGCCCGGCGGCGCGGTGGCGGTGGATGCTCTCCAGCACCACGATGTTGTTGTCGAGCGTCATGCCGATGGCCAGCGCCACCCCGGCCAGAGACACCACGTTGATGGTGCGCCCGGCCCACAGCAGGCCGATGAAGGCGGCCAGCGTGGCCACCGGTATGCCCAGCGCGCCGATCAGCGTTGGCGTCGCGCGGCGCAGGAACAGGTACAGCGCCAGCACCGCCAACAGGGCGCCGGCAATGAGGTTCTCGCGCACCACACCGACCGCCTGGCGCACGTAATTGACGTCCGAGTGCATCAGGTGCATCTGCAAGCCGGCCGCCGGTACGACCGTCTGTTGCAGGCGGGCGGCGGTAGCCGCCACCGCGCGCTCGACTTCGACCACGTTGGTGCCGCGCTGTTTCTTGACCATTACCATCAGCCCCGGCTCGCCAGCAAAGCGCGAGTGAGTGCGCAGCTCGGCGTGAGTCAGCTCAGTCCGGGCCAGCTCGTGCAGGTACACGGGCACGCCGTCGCGGTGGGCAATGATGGTGTTCTGCACCTCGTCGGCGTTGTTGAAACGTCCCAGTGTGCGTACCAGGTAGCGGCGCTTGCCAGCGTCGATGTCGCCTCCGGAAATGTCCCGATTGCGCGCCAGCAAGGCATCACGCAGCTCGCTCAAGCGGATACGCCGCTGCGCCAGACGTGCCGGGTCCACATACACCCGCAGCTGGCGCTCGGCACCGCCCTCGACCTTGACCTCGGCCACCCCGGGTGTGCGTTCCAGAGCGGCCTTGATGGTGTCCTCCACGAAATCGAACTGCATCTCGATGTCCAGCCCCTGCGGATTGCCCGCCGCCGGCTGGATTACATAGAACATGAAGTAGTTGTCGGAGAACGCCGTGGTGAAGATGCGTGGCCGGTCCACGTTGTCCGGGTAGCGAGGCACCTGCGACAGCGCATTGTTGGTCAGCGCGAGCACTTCGCTGAGGTTCCGGCCGAGGCCGAATTCAAGCTCGACGGTGGCGCTGCCGGTGGTCGCCTCGGCGGTCATGCGTGCCAGGCCGGGAATCGAGCGCAGGTACTCCTCCTGTTCGATCAGGATCTCTCGCTCGATGTCCTGCGGCGCGGCGCCGGGCCAGGCGGTCACGACCGTCAGCGAGGTGATGTCCATGTCCGGAATCATCTGCACCGGCACCCGGAAAATCGCCGCCGTGCCCAGCAGGCAGATCACCACGGCGGCAACCGCCACCACCACGCCGTGCCGGATGAGACCTTCCAGCATGGGGACCTCAGGAACCGCCGACGATACGCAGTGCCTGCCCGGGCCGCAGGCGCTCGTTGCCGTGCACGACTACCCGGGTGCCAATGGGTAGATCAGTACCGCGCAGCTCGATCCGGTCGCCGAATGCCCGACCCGGTTGCACCGGCACGGGGGTGGCGCTCAGGCTGTTGCCTTGGCCCTGTACCGTCCACAACACCGCGCCGCCATCGGCGCGCCGCACCAGCGCGTCGGCCGGAACCGTGGCTATCGGTACCGCAGCGTCATCGGCGGTGGCGACTGTTACATCCACCGACATACCGGGCGCATAACGCTGGTCGGGATTAGGCAGTTCAACCCGCACCCGGAAACTGCGCGCCGCCTCGTGGCCCACCGGGATCAGGCGTGACACGCTGGCTGCGATGGGATCCCCGGGCACGGCGTCGAAGCGCAGCTCCACCGGCGTGCCGGGGCTGACCTCGGCGTAGTGGACTTGGGGCAAGGCGAACTCCACTCGCAGCGCTGCTGTCTCGACCAGATCCAGCACCCCGTCGGTGGGTTGCACCCAGGAGCCGAGTTCCGTGTGCTTGCGGCTTATCACGCCGTCGAACGGAGCCTTGAGCGCATGGCGGGCGAGTTCGTCTTCGAGCAGCGCCACGCGCGCATTGGCCGCCGCGTGCTCGGCCTGCGCCTGGCGCCGCTGTGCCCGGGCCTGATCGTAGTTGTCCTGGGGCGTCATCTTCTGGGACACCAGCTGTGTCTGGCGGCGTTCCTGCACGTCGGCCAGCTCGGCCGCAGCCAGCGCTCGCCGTGCTTCGGCCCGCGCGGCCTGTAGGGCGAGAGCTTGAGGGCGGTCACGCAGGCGCAGCAGCAGATCACCTGCCTGTACCGTGTCGCCTTCATCAACGGCCAGTTCGGCCACCAGGCCAGCCATTTCCACCGACAGGGTGGCGCTGCGCCGCGCCAGCACGGTTCCCGGAAGGACCAGCCGTATCCCGGACTGGGCCTGTTCGATTTCGGCAACCGACACCGGAACCGCTTCATCGGTGCCCTGTGCCTGGCCGGCCAATAGCAGCCCCAGCACAACACTGGGCAGCAGCAATCTGCGCATGGAGCCTCCCCCTTTATGCGCTGTGTTATACGCGAAAAAGGAGTCTCGATGCGGCCCGGCGCAGGGACGGCCCGGGATAAAGCTGCGCGCGAGCTAGTTTGGGAGCGCGTCGGAGTCGGGGAACGGGTTGCTCAGGCGGCTTGTTCCGGAATGTCGTTACCGATGCGAGTGATACCGTTGTCGGCGTCCACATAGACCAGGCGCGGCTTGTGGGCCAGTATCTCGGCACGCTCGAGCCCGCAGTAGGCGGCGATGATGATCTTGTCGCCCACGCTGGCCTTGTGCGCGGCAGCGCCATTGATGGAGATGACCCGACTGCCGCGTTCGGCGCGAATGGCGTAGGTTGTGAAACGCTCGCCGTTGGCGATGTTGTAGATGTCGATCTGCTCGTACTCGCGGATACCGGCGGCGTCCAGCAGGTCGGCATCGATGGCGCACGAACCCTCGTAGTCAAGCTCGACTCGGGTCACCGTGACCCGGTGCAGCTTGGCTTTCAGCATGAACTGCAGCATTGCCTTTACCTGCGGTGTCTGTCTAACAAGCGGTTAGCGCGGCGTTCCCTGGCCGCGAGCGACGCTAAATAGGTGGTTATCGATCAGTCTGGTCTTGCCTAACCAGGCCGCCGCCAGCACAACGCGTCGTGCATCGGCCGGCGCGGGGGGGGCCAATTGTGCATCGCGAAAACAGAAATATTCAACACGAAAGCCCACTTCGCTAAGTTTCGCGGTGCAGCGCACCTCGATATCGGCCAGTGGCGCGTCAGGCGTAGCCCCCAACCTGGCGGCGGTATTAAGTTCCTCGTAAAGCCGTGGCGCCCGGGCTCGTTCGGAGGCGTTGAGCTGGCTATTGCGCGAACTCATGGCCAGTCCGTCCGCCTCGCGCACGATCGGCACACCGACGATATCGATCGGCAGGAGTAATTCGCGCACCACCGCGCGCACCACGGCCAATTGTTGGTAGTCCTTCTCCCCGAACAGCGCCAGCTGGGGCTGTACCAGGCTCAGTAGCTTGACCACGATCGTGGCCATGCCGCGAAAGTGGCCGGGTCGAAACTCGCCTTCCAGTCCCTGCGCACTGTGGGTTGGCTCGACATGGGCGGCAAGATCAAGTCCGTCCGGGTACAGGGTCTCGACCTGCGGCGCGAACAGTACATCCGCCCCGCGGCCGGCCAGCGCCGCGGCATCATCGTCCAGAGTGCGCGGGTAGCGGGCAAAGTCGTCCGGGCGGTCGAACTGGGTCGGGTTCACGAACACGCTGACGACGACGCGCTGGGCGTGCTCGCGCGCCGCGTCGATCAAACGCAGGTGGCCCTCGTGGATATTACCCATCGTCGGCACCAGGGCGATGCGCTCGTCAGCACCTCGCCACTGCTTGAGCGTGGCCCGTAAGGTCGCCGAGTTGGCAAGGTGCTGCATCAATCGTAGCCGTGTTCAGGACCAGGGAAGCTGCCTTCCCTGACCGCTTGTACGTAGGCGGCGAGGGCGGCGCCAAGGTCATCGTGGTCGAGCAGGAAATTACGCACAAAACGCGCCGGTGCCGGGTTCATGCCCAGCGCGTCCTGCAGCACCAGGACCTGGCCGTCACACGCGGCGCCGGCACCGATGCCGATCGTGGGTATGTCGAGTGCCTGTGTGACCTGGGCGGCCAGCGCGCGCGGTATGGCTTCGAGTACCAGCAATGCGGCGCCGGCCGCTTGCAGTGTCAGGGCATCAGTATGCAGCCGCTGGGCGGCGGCCTCGCCGCGGCCCTGGACCTTGTAGCCACCAAGCTGGTGCACGGACTGCGGCGTGAGGCCCAGATGACCACACACCGGTACGCCGCGCTCAACCAGAAACCGCACTGCGGGCGCCATGGCGGCTCCGCCTTCGAGCTTCACCATGTGGGCGAAGCCCTCCTTCATCAACCGGCCGGCGCTATGCAACGCCTGTTGAGGGCTTTCCTGGTAGCTCAGAAAGGGCAGATCGGCAACCAGCAGCGGCCTTTCAAGGCCGCGCGCAACGCAGCGCGTGTGGTAGACCATCTCGTCGACGGTGACTGGCACCGTGGTGGCGTGGCCCTGGATCACGTTGCCGAGCGAATCCCCGACCAGCACCAGGTCCACCGCCGCGGCATCGAGCAGGCGGGCGAAGGAAAAATCGTAGGCGGTGAGCGCTGCGATGCGCTCACCGGCCTGCTTCATCTTGCGCAGGGTATCGAGGGTGACGGCCATGGCGCTTGTTCCTCGCTGCGGCCGGCACGGGCCGCGGGGGCCGACATTGTAATGAAGCGGTCCTAGCCGGCAAGCGCGGCCAGTGGACCATCAGTGAACTCACGCAGTCCGTGCTGAGCGCAAGTGGTCAGCAGTTCGGTTACCCGGCCACGCCCGGGGATCACGGTGTGCGGTGCAATCTGGGCCAGCGGCACCAGTACAAAGTCCCGCTGGTGGGCACCCGGGTGTGGCAGGGTAAGCGCTTGATCGTCGCACACCAGATCGCCATACAGGAGTAAGTCAAGGTCCAAAGTGCGTGGCGCATTGCGCTGGCCGGCACTGCGCAGGCGGCCCTGCTGGCGCTCAATGGACAGCAGCGCCTCCAGCAGCGTTGCCGCCGGCAGCCGGGTCTCAACCAGCGCTACGGCATTGATGTAATCGGGTTGGTCGGCTGGCCCCATGGGGCGACTCAGATACAAGGCGGAGCGCGTGACCAGGACGGTCTGCGGAAGCCTGGCAATGGCGTCAAGCGCGCATTCTACCTGCCGCGCCGGATCATCAAGATTGGCGCCAAGGCCGATGAAGGCCCGCTGTGCCGTCAAGGTCCGACGCTGGTCGGGGGGGGTGTGGCACCGGGCGCACCACGACGTCGCCCGCGTCGTCGCCGACGTCGGCGCGGCGCGCTGCCGTCGGCATCGGTTTCGGCTTCATTCACGGGGGATGGCGTTGCGCCGCTCTGATGCGCGGTCCAGAAGTCGAGAGAGGGCATCAGATCCGGCTCGCCCTGCGCCCGCAACAGCAGAAAATCATAAGCCGCCCGAAACCGGGGGTGACTCAACATCCGCTCGGGCTGGCGGCGGCGTACCAGGCGACTTTGCAGCGACCATATCTCGGCGGCGGGCAGGGTAAAGCGTTTGGGCACCGCCAGGATATCGTTTTGCATACGCAGCACTTCCTCCTGGGCATGGAAGAAGGCCTCGTGCTCCGACACGCCGCGTACCAGCTGGCGCGCCACGGCTTCCTGCAATGGATCCCATAGCAGGACGGCGAGCAGGAATGAGGGCGTCACCGGTAAGCCGGTGGCCACCCGTTGGTCGGTGTTGGCAAGCGCGGCGCGGATCAGCCGGTCGCGCTCGGGGTCGATCTGGGTCGCTTCGAGCGGAAACAGGTAGTCGAGCAGGCGGTACTGCAACAGCAATTCGTAGCTACGCACGCCGTGGCCGGACAGCAGCAACTTGACCGCCTCGTCGAACAGACGGGACTGCGGCACGGTTTCCAGCAGGTAGCCCAGCTCGAACAGTGGCGCCTCGGTCGCGAGTTCAATGGAAAGGTCGAGCTTGGCGGCCAGGCGCACGGCCCGCAGCATGCGTACCGGGTCCTCGCGGTAACGTGCCTCGGGGTCGCCGATGGTGCGTAGCCGGCGCAGGGCAATGTCTTCCAGTGCGCCGACGTGGTCGATCAGGGCGAAATCTTCTATACGGTAATACAGCGCGTTGACTGTGAAGTCGCGGCGGATGACGTCTTCTTCGCGCGTGCCGTAGACGTTGTCGCGCAGGATACGGTCGCCGTCCAGGCGGGCGTCGTCCTGGTCTTCGGCCTTGTCATGCGAGGCGCGATAGGTGGCCACTTCGACGATTTCCGGCCCGTAGTGCACGTGCGCCAACCGAAAACGGCGGCCGATCAGGCGGCAATTGCGAAACGTGGCGCGTACCTGGTCCGGTGACGCGCTGGTGGCGATATCGAAATCCTTGGGGGTGACACCCAGCAGCAGGTCACGCACGCCGCCGCCGACCAGGCACGCTTCATAGCCCGCCTTGTGCAGTCCATACAGGACGTTCAGCGCGCTTTTACTGATGTTGGCACGAGAAATCGAGTGTTCGCTGCGGGGCAGGATCAGTGCGGGGTCGAGAACGGGGTCCGGCATAGGGGTTTGGCGGGGTACACCTTGGGGGGCGGGCGCAGTGCCCGCCTGTCGTAACAGGGCTGTCTCGGCTATAGTATCAGCTTGCTTTTCAAGCCACTGGCTCCCTTCGTCTAGTGGCCCAGGACGTCGCCCTCTCACGGCGAAAACAGGGGTTCGAGTCCCCTAGGGAGCGCCATTTCCGTTTGTTCTGCACGGGTGAGCGTTGGCTGCTCAGATGGGACCGATCTTCGGGGTATCAAGGGCATTCGCGTGGCTGACCTCATTCTGACAGGAAGCGAGCCGGCCATCCGTGTGCTGGCAATGCCGGCCGACACCAACCCGACCGGCGATATCTTCGGTGGCTGGATCATGGCCCAGATAGACCTCGCGGGTGGCATCGTTGCCAGCCGGCGTGCCAGCGGCCGGGTGGTCACCGTGGCGATGAACGCCTTCGAGTTCCACCAGCCGGTATTCGTCGGTGATCTGGTCAGTTGTTACGGTAGCGTTGTGCGCGTGGGCCGCACCTCGCTCACGCTCCACCTTGAGGCCTTCGCCGAACGTGCTGCCGATCCGGGCCAGTTGGTGAAGGTTACCGAGGCCACCGCTACGTTCGTTGCCGTGGACGAGCAACGCCGCCCGCGACCGGTGCCGGCGTTGCCCTGAGCCGGTTCAATCGAGGCGGAAGAACCGCCGCGCGTTATCGCCCAGCAGCTTGTTCTTCTCGTCCAGGGTGAGATCTGGCTGGGCGTATGCTTCCTCGATCTCCTTGCGCACGGCGCGAAAATCGACCTCGTGCGGGTAGTCGGTAGAAAATGCGAAGGCATCCGGGCCAACACGCTTGATCAGGTACGGTAGCGTGCCTTCGCCGGGCTCGCAGCCCACCAACACCTGGCCGTTACTCAGGTAATGCTCGAAGGTCCGGTAGGCGCCCATCATGCCCAGTTCGGCATTGCGCGCCATCCGGTCGAGCAGCACCGTGGTCCAGCCGCAGCCGCCCTCGGTGAAAGCCACGCGCAGGTCCGGGTAACGCTCGAAAAGTCCGTTGTGGACCATCGATGTGGCGGCGATCATCAGGCCCATTGGGTGGTGGATGATGTGCGAGGCGAGCAGGGAGTTCACCGAGCCCAGGCCCAGCCCGACATTGGAACCACCATGCACGCCCAGGACGCAGCCCAGGTCGGCGGCTTCCTTGTAAATCGGCCAGTAATACTCGTGGCCCAGATCCAGCGGCAAGCCGGTGGATGGCAACATGGCGCCGGGCAACTTCAGTTCCTTGACCACCCGGCGCAGTTCCTTGACCGCCTCATCGGGCCTTTGCATCGGGATCAGCGCCATCGGCAGCAACTTCGCGCTGACGCGCCGGTAGCGGTCGCCCACGTAGTCGTTATAGGCTTGGCACACAGCTACGGCATATTCCTCTTCCCGAATCTGGCCGACGGTCAGACCATCGCTGGTGTACATCACCGAGTATTCGACGTTGGCGTTGGCCAGGAATTCCAGCCAGTCCTCGGCCGAGCCCTTGCGGTGCTTGCTGGCGGTTTCCTGGTCGCCCATGACGCCGTGCTCGGCCTTGTAAACCGAAGGCCGGGGCCAGTGCACCCCGTCCAGGGTCGGAAATGGTGAGCGGAAGAAATTTTGCGGGTTCAGACACAGGTCACGCACCGACGGATGTGCGTATTCCGCCATCTCGGTAAGCGATTCCATGATATGGCCGTCAGCGTCGACCGCCGGGCGCAGCGTGGTCGCGTCCATGAAACTCTCCTGTCGGGTAATGACTTCTTTAATCTGAACGATCGTTATGGCCGGTGGACGGTAGCGCGCCGTCTTGGCCTTGGCAAGCGGGTATCAGGGCGCTGTGGACAAGCGTAACGTAGCGACTGGGTCCGGCGCCTTGTGGACCGCGAACAGGGCGCGGTAGGCCTCATTGACGATCGCTGCGTTCAGTCCGCCTGACGGGACTGCGCTCGCGGCTCAGGGCGAGCCCGCCCCGGCCACTTCCACCCGCACGGTGTCGACCCGGGCGGTCGAGTCGCCTATGGCGAGGCGCTCCACGTCGGTGTCGGCGGTGACCATGAAAAGCGTGCGCCCGTCGTCGCCGCCAAGGTTGCAGGCCACCGCTCGCCGGTTGGCCAGCGGCACTTGATGGGTGATTTTCCCGCCCTCCTCCACGCGCAGGTAGGTGTCGCCGACGAACGCACTCACCCAAACGGCACCGGCGGCGTCCAGACAGATGCCGTCCGGTGCGTAGCTGCCGAGCGCGGCAAACTCACGCCGGTTCGCCAGTGCGTTATTGCGAATGTCAAAGGCGGTCAGGCGATGGGCAAAGGTTTCAGCCACGATCAGCGTCCCGCCGTCGGGCGTCACCACCATGCCGTTCGGGAAGTTCAGTTCGCTCGCCATTTCGCGAACACGGCCCTGCGCGTCGACGTGGTGCAGGTTGGTCAGTCTGCCCTCGGCGCCGCCGAACAGGTCAAAGCCGAAATTGCCAACGAACACGCCACCATCCGGGGCGCGGACCATGTCATTGATGTCACCGCTGACATGCGGTGCCAGATCGGCGAATGGCTCGACCCGGCCGTCCGGCCAGCGGCGCAGCAGCTTGCGATCAAGCATGGACACGACCATCAGGCTGCCGTCGTCCAGAAAGGCCAGTCCGGACGGGCGCCCACCCGCCAAATTGAGCACCGTCTCGGCTTTCCCGGGCCCGACTGAGCGCAGCACACGGCCGCCAAACATGTCCGATAGCCACAGTGCGCCGTCATGCCAGCGCGGACATTCGCCGAATACCAGGCCTTCGAGATACACCTCGGAACTGAGCGTTTGCATCGCATTCTCCTCGTTGGATTGAACGGTCCGGCCCCGCCAACCGGTTTTGGCGCGGGGTCCGCCGTTATCATTGCACCGAATCCCGCCCCGCGGCCCGCCCCGGTCGGGCTCCATCGTGCCAGTTCGGTCCGTACGCGTGAACCCATTTCTGCTTGCCGCGCAGCGGCTGCTGTTCTCTTCGCTGGTCACGATTATCCGCGCCATGCCCAACCCGCGGGCGTTGCGCGGCTGGTGCTTGCTGATGGCCGCTGGCATGCGCCCGTTCGGCGGCGGCTGGCGACGATTGGTGCGCCGCAATCTGCGTCTGGTGTATGGCGATACGCTCTCGGTTGGCCAGCGGCGGGCCATCGTGCGCGGCGTATTCGAGCATTCGGCGCGCGGTTTCGGCGAACTGTTCTGGCGGCCCGAAGAACACCGCCTGACAGTGGCCGAATGGTGCCGGGTCGACGGTCTGGAGCACTTGGATGCCGCTCTGGCCGCCGGCAAGGGCGTGCTGCTGGCGACGGCGCATATCGGCGGCTGGACGCTGTTGCCGCGCTATCTGAACGAACGTGGTTGTGTTACCGGATCCTTGCTGCGCTTGCCGAGCAACCCGGCGGCATACGCCGCCGAAACCGCGGCGGTCT
>NZ_JBFIII010000092.1 GCF_041601295.1 Immundisolibacter sp. | reverse complement strand
CGGCCGCGGCCTGGAAGGCTTCGGCGTGGTGTTGATCACGGTCGCCGCGCCTACGCTTATCGTCAGCCTGTCACGGCGCGAAGACATCGGCCTTGCGATGGGCATCTGGGCACTGTGGATGCCGGTGGGCAGCGTGTTGATGCTCGCCATCGCGCCACTGCTGCTGGGCACCTTCGGCTGGCGCGGCCTGTGGGCGGTGAGCGCCGCGGCGGCACTCGTGGTCCTCAGCCTGCTGCCCGGCCTGCCACACCATGTCGGGACACCTTCCGGCGGACGACTGGACCTTAAGGTCTTGCGCCGTGGCGGACCCTGGTTGCTGGCGCTGGCGTTCTTCTGCTTCAGCTCCCAGTTTTTCAGCGTGTTCACGTTCCTGCCAACCCATCTGGCACAAACCATGGGCCTGAGCACACGCGCGGCAACCCTGGCCAGCGCACTGGTGCCGGCCGCCATTATCCCGGGCAATCTGCTGGGCGGGCTTCTCGTGCATCGCGGCGTCCGGCCCTGGATGTTGCTGGCCCTACCGGCGCTGCCGCTACTGCTGGTAATGCCGTCCCTGCTGCTGCTGCCACTCACGCCGCCCGTGACGTATCTGCTACTGGCTTTGTACGGTTTCTTCCTTGGCATCATCCCGACCGGCATCTTTACCCTGGCGCCGCTGCTGGCGCCGACCCCGGCCGCCACCGGGCCCATTCTCGGACTCGCGCTGTCGGGCCAGGGACTGGGCATCCTGATGGGCCCGCCGCTGGTGGGATGGCTACTCGAAAGCGCGGATGGCTGGACGTACCCCGCGTTACTGCTGGGCCTTGCCCTGGTAGGCCTGATACTGTGCGCGTTCGCACTGGGCCGCGCCACGCCCTTGGTCGCACGGCCACATTGACCGCTTGCGGCGCGGCGCCGTACCCTTCGCTGGTTCTTGATGCCTTCCGGACCACACCCTGTGGAGCATGTCATGCCTGCATTCAAATCCGTTCTTGCCGCCACACTGGTGATCGCGCTGAGCCAACCGTTCGCCAGTTTTGCCGCTTCGGACGACTACGACATACTCGCGCCAACCAGCGGCCGGGACCCAACCGCGGCTGAGATGGTTGCCGACACGCTCGTGGCGCGGCCCTTGTACGCAGTTGCCACGGTGGCCGGCACGGCCATTTTTCTGGTTTCGCTGCCCTTCAGCGCGATTGGCGGCAATATCGAAAAATCCGCCAACGAGCTGATGATCGGCCCGGCGCAGGGCCTGCTGACCCGTTGCCTTGGCTGCATCGAGCCACTCGGGGATGGCAATTTCGAGCGCTCTGCGGAGTAGGGAGTAGATCGATAACCTGGACCCGCGCCCCCATCGGGGGCATCTACAGTGGCGACGAACCCGCAACACCGCCTGAATTACCGAAGGGCCCGCGGCGCATTGTGTGGCGGCTCACACCCGCCAGAGCCCGACCGGGCTTTTGACCCGGATTCGGCCTGGTCGAATTCAACTCGTTATAGGACAGGAAACGGCATTCAGGCGTGAATCAACCTGATCCAGTCGCGCGTTTCACGATTCGCGATCTCATCGACCACACCGCGCGGCATTTCGCAGACGCATCGGCGCTGCTGTCAAGCAACGGCCGCACGCTGAGTCACAGCCGGCTGGCAGCGCTGCGGCTTACGCGCGTCGCCGAGCTGCGCGCCGCTGGGCTTTCACCCGCAGACCGGGTCGCGGTCGCGTTGCCCAAGTCCGCCGACGCCGCAGCGTTGTCGCTGATTCTCGCGTCGGCATGCTGCTGCGTACCGTTGAATCCCGACTCAACAGCGGCCGAACTGCGCGCGACGCTTGCCCGCACCCGCTGCGGCTGGCTCGTGGCGGCACCCGACTCAATGGCCTGGGAATGCGGGCAAGCGCTGGGCCTGAACTGCGTGAGCGTGGAATCCCAGCCCGAAGGCGGCTTCAGTTTCAGGGCGCTGCCACGGCGCGCCGCTCAGCCCACGACGCTGGAACCGGGCGAGGACGACACCGCCCTGCTATTGCAGACCTCCGGGTCCACGGCCGTGCCCAAGCTGGTGCCGCTAAGCCACCGCCAGCTGTTGTCTTCGGCCTCCAACCTTGTGCACTCCCTGGCGCTGGTGCCGCAGGACCGGTGCCTGAACATGATGCCGCTGTTCCATGTCGGCGGGCTGGTGGACCTGTTGTTGGCGCCCCTGTCAGTGGGCGGCAGCGTGATCGTGACCGAGAGGACCGCGTCGCAGGAGTTTTTTACGGCGTTACGTGGGCTTGCGCCGACCTGGTATCAGGGCGTGCCCACCATGCTGCGCGAAATACTTTCGCTGGCGCAACTCGACCCGCAGCGGCTGGCCAGCGGCCAGCTGCGCTTCATCCGCAGCGTCTCATCAGCGCTGCCCGAGCGCCTGCAACGGGAAATCGAGAACGTGTTCGATTGCCCGGTGGTGGCGATCTACGGCATGACCGAAACCGCCGGCGTGATCACCAGCAATCCGCTGCCACCCGGCGTGGCCAAGCCCGGATCGGTGGGTATCTGTGCGGGCCCCCAGGTGCGGATACGGTGCCCGAACGGAAGCTGGGCCCAGCCTGGCGAGTCCGGCGAGATCTGCGTGCGCGGCGAGACAGTGATTGGCGACTACGAGACTTCGGACATACCGCGGGAAGACCATTTCCAAGGCGCGTGGCTGAGCACTGGTGACCTCGGCCACCTGGACGCCCAGGGCTATCTGTTCCTCGACGGCCGGATCAAGGACATCATTAACCGTGGCGGCGAGAAGATCGCACCGCTGGAAATCGACCAGTGCCTGCTTGACCACCCGCAGATTGTGGACGCGGCGGCTTTTGGCACACCCCACCCGACGCTCGGCGAGGAGGTCGCGCTGGCGGTGGTCACTGTGTCAGGCGGCGATCTGGACGAAGCCGCGATCCGCGAATTCCTGGGCGAGCGCCTGGCCGCGCACAAACTGCCGCGCCACATTCATTTTCTGGACGCCCTACCGCTTGGCCGAACCGGCAAGCTCCAACGCAGTGAGCTTAGCGCTCGCTTTGGCGCGGCGTCGCCGGAACCTGCCTGGCAGGCCCCGGAAACACCCAATGCGCAGCGTTTGGCCGACATATGGCAACGCACGCTAAGGACCGAACGGGTCGGCATGGACGACGATTTCTTTGACCTCGGCGGCGATTCACTGACCGCGGTCAGTTTCATGGCCGACCTACAAGCCCTGACCGGAACGAGACTGCCGGCCGGAGCACTGTACGATCATCCAACACTACGGTCGTTCCTCGGGTATCTGCAAGCGCTTCCACAAAGCGCTGAATTGTCGACCTTTCTGAGCAACTACGTGTCCGATAACGGGCTGCCGCCGACCATTGACTCGGAGCTGCAACGCCAGATGCACGGCTGGCGGGGGGTGCGCACCCATCCACATGCCCTGCTGGTCGGTCATCGTCTGGAGCAACCACTCCTGCCGCTGTTCTGGGCGGTCAACAGCCATGCCGAACTGGAGGCGACGCTGAGCCATCTTGATCCGCAGCGACCGGTTTATGGAATGCGTTCGCTGTACGGTCTGACTGGCGATTCGGTCGCCAACCGGCGCCGGCTCGGTCAACACCTGGCGCGCGAGATCGCCGCGCTACAGCCCACCGGACCTTTGCTGATAGGCGGTTTTTGCGCCGGTGGGCGGGTGGCGTTGGAGATTGCTGACGCACTCAAGGCGCTGGGGCGTGAGGTGGGCCTGCTGTGTCTGCTCGACACCAAAGTCCACCGGACCTACGCCAGTGCTGTGTTGCTCCTGCACACACGGCGTTTGTCTCTAGGGCCAAAGGGCCGGCGTCTGGATACGACACGCGGCTACATCCGCTATTTCGGCAACCGTGTCTGCCGGGTGCGGCTCAAGCTGCGTCACGCCGAGGCCCTGGGGCGTCGTGCCAGACACTTCGGGCCCAGATTGGGCCGGGCTCTGCGTCGCTACGAGGCCGGCCAGCTGGCGTGGCTGCCGGCGCCAGCGGCGCTTGCGCCGGTACTGCCGGATGCGGCATGCCGAGCCCATATCCAGTGCCATCTGCCGGCTGACCGGCCACCGGGCTGGCTACCTGGCAGCCGGGTGACGCTGCGTGTCACTGTGCGCAACACCGGCAACGAGATCTGGCTACCCACCGAACGCAGTGGGCTGATCCTGGGCGCCAGTCTGCGTCGCACGCGCGCGCCAGGCACGGCCGAGCCGCGTGGACAACGTCGGCTCGATGGCTGTTGCGCGTTGCCCGTGGCGCTGGGTCCCGGTGACAGCGTCGATCTTGAACTTCGCCTGCGGATACCGCTGCGAACACGGCGTTATGTGCTGCAGCTGGATCTGCTCGACGACGGCGTGGCCTGGTTTGGCGATCGCGGCTCGACGCCTTTTCAGGTATTAGTACATGTCGCGATAGGCAGCGGCCTGAAAGCGGCCGCTCGACGATGGTGGGCAATATCTTGACCAGGGGACCGTTCTACGAGGCTCTGCAACGCGCCATAGCCCGGCTCGGCGGCGCGTTCAACGCGCACCTGCACCTCGATCGTTACGGCACGCTGGACGAACGCTATTTCGCCACCGTGCCGCACCGGGTGCTGACGAGCTCGTACGTGTCGCTGCAGACCAAGCACAGCCTGATCAGCAGCATCCATGCCGGGCCTGCGTACCAGGGCGATGACCTGCGTCGGCGCGTGAACGAGTGCCTGGACCTGATGGTAGCCACCGGCACGCGACGCGCCGATACGATGGTCGACGTTACCGCCGATGCCGTGCAACTTCACGCGCTGGACTGCTTGGCCGGGATCAAGCGCAAGCGTGCGCACGAGATCGACGTGCGGACTGCCGCCTACTCGCCACTGGGCTTTCGAGACGACGAGCCGCAGCGCTGGGAAATCTATTGCGAAGGCGCCCAGCGGGCTGATTTTCTGGGTTGCCTGCCGGAAGCCGACGACACCGACGACTACCCGGGTCACATCGGATTCATGGAGCATTGCCGACGGGTACTCGAGCTGGCACAGGCGCTGCAACGGCCGGTGCACGTGCACACCGACCAGCGCAATGAGCCGACCGAGACCGGCACCGAGCGACTGATCGAGGCGGTACGACGCTATGGCGCGCCGCGCACCGACGGCGAGCCAATGGTATGGGCCGTGCACATGATCTCGCCCTCGACCTACGAAGAGGCGCGTTTCGAGCGCCTGGTGGAAGGCCTGCTGCGCGAGCATATCGGCGTCATTTGTTGTCCGTCCGCAGCCGTCGGGATGCGCCAGTTGCGCCCATTGGGTACACCTACCTACAACAGCATCCCGCGCGTGTTGGAGCTGCTGGCGGCCGGGGTGCAGGTACGCCTGGGCAGCGACAACATCGCCGACCTGTGTTCACCGAGCACCACCGCGGACCTGACCGACGAGGTGTTCATGCTCTCAGCCGCCGTCCGCTACTACGATGTCGAGCTTCTCGCTCATCTGGCCGCCGGAGTACCGCTGGACCCGGGACAGCGGCAGCGCATTCGCGAGCACCTCGAAAAAAACGACGCCGAGATCCGCAAGGTGCTGCGTGGCCGGTCCGGTTGACTGGCTGCGCGGATGGCGTGCGCCTGCGAGCAAGCAGCACAGCGCGGTCGCGGCGGGTCCGCTCGACTTCTGCGAACCGGATTTTGTGCAAAACCCCTACCCGTACTTCGCGCGCCTGCGCGACGCAGAACCACTGCATCGCAGCGCGAGCGGCGCCTGGGTGTTCACTCGCCGTTCGGACATTCTGGCCGCGCTCGCCGACCCGCGCCTGGGCAACGCCCCGGCGCCCTACGCCATTATTGGCCCGCGTAACCGTGATCGCTATCCGTGCGCCGAGGTGGCCGGCAACACGTTACCGTTCCTTGATGGCCCGCTACACACCCGGTTGCGCCGCCTGTTCGCGCAGGCGTGGACCACGCAACTACGTGAAAATCCGCCGGATATCGAGACCCACGCGCGCCGTCTGGCGGCGCAGTGCCGGGCAAAAGGGCGCTTTGACCTGCTGCGCGAGTTCGCCACGCCACTGGCGGTGGCCGTGATCGGCGACGTGCTGGGTGTGCCCGACACGATGCGACCGGCGCTGCATGCCGACGCGCGGTTTTTTTTCTACCTGTTCACGCACCTGCCGAGCCACGAGGTCCGCGCGCAAACCGACGCAGCCGTGCTGCGCCTGCGCGAGGGCTTCGGACGGCTGCTCGACGACCCGGAGGCAGCGCGGCAAGGCGTTATTGCCCGCCTGCGCGGGCGGGAGGCGAATGAGGTCAGCCCAGAGCAGGTGCTGGACAACCTCGCACTCCTGTGGGCGGACGGTATCGGGAATGTCGACAGCGGTATTGCGTCGGCCTTCGCCGTGCTGCTGCAACATCCCAAGCAATGGCGGGCCCTGTGCGCGGAGCCAACCCTGAGCGCCAACGCCGCCGCGGAATGCCTGCGCTTCGAGTCACCGGGCCAGTTCATCGGTCGGGTCGTGCTGGAAGACCTGGACTGGCACGGCCAGGCGCTCAAACGCGGTCAGGTGGTGCTGCTGGTCCTGGCTTCGGCCAATCACGATCAGCACCAGCACCCGAACGCGCAACGGTTTGACATTCACGGGTCCGGGCCGTCTGCGCTCAGCTTCGGGCGCGGTCATCACAGCTGCGTGGGTGCCGCCCTGGCACGCTCCGAAGTGGAGATCGCCCTGCGTGTCGCCGCCGAGGAACTGCCACAGCTGCGCCTGTGCGTCCGAACGCCGGAATGGCAACTGCGGATCGGTCACCGGTGGTTGAGCGCACTGCCGGTGTCGGTCGACTGAAGGTGCCGCCGCAAACCGTCCTGCCGGACGTAAGCACAGCGAGGCCCATGACGTTGCGCGACCTGCTGCTTCACTCGGGTGTCATCTCGAGCGCCCGGCTGCGGGTTCTGCTCGCAAGCAACCAGGCGCGCCATAACGGCGGACCCTTCGACGGTTCCACCCAACCGCGCCGTGGTGATCAGGTCCAGATCGAGGGACAGCCATACCGGATTGTCAGCGGCGGCGGATGCGGGCGCTTACAGATTGAGGCGGAACAATCCAGCGTACGGCCCATCACCGGCCAGGTCCGCGTGCACGCGGGCTTTCACAAGTGCATGACGGAGTTCACCAAGCGGGTTTATCGACGCACATGCCGCAACCCGCTACTACGGGGCGGCTCGTTCGAGCACTACTTCCATCGCCTGGACGCCTTCTACAACCATTGCGAGCAGCACACCGTCTGCTCGGTCAGCGGCAACGCCATCGACCTGGACCGCTTCGCCGACATTCGGGTAGTGCGTTTCATTCGCGACCCGCGTGACCTGCTCGTGTCGGCGTACCACTATCACTGGCGAGCGGCCGAGTCCTGGTGCACGCTCAAAGATCCCACCGATCTTGACTGGCGGATAGTCAACGGTGCCGTGCCGCAGGGCCTGCGACACGGTGAATCGCTCACAGAGTTTCTGAACCGGGTGCCACTCCAACAGGGGCTGGCCGCTGAACTCGAATTCCGACGCCATCACTTCGACAGCATGCGCGCCTGGCCAGCCAGCGATCCGCGGGTGCGGCTGTTCCGGTATGAGGATGTGCTCGGCAATGAGGGCGCCGTATTTCGCGAGATCGCCGGTTTCTTCGGGCTTGCTATCTGGACTCGCCCATTGATGACGTACCTCGCACGCCGGTACGCGGCCAGCGCCAGGGGTGGCAAGCAGGACCATATTCGCAACGCCGCCGGAGGCCAGTGGCGCGAGCACTTTGGACCGGAAATGCGGCGTCGCTTCAATGCCCAGTACGGTGATTTGCTGGAACGCTACGGATACCCGGAAAGCTGAGCCGGCGAGCGGCAAAGTCTGATCCCATTGAGGCGCTTGCACCGAGCCGCTGGATGGACAGGCAACGTTTAGCGCGACTGTTCCGGAGTCGGCAGGGGGGAGTCTCCGTGACGACGACGGGCGGTGAATACGCCTTTGGGAAGAGGCTGGTTCCGTTTTCATTTCTGAAGTACCGCTGTCATCACGCTGTATCCTGAACGCCTCGCCGGCTCTGCACACTCAGAACAGACCCGGCGCAGACCGGCAAATTTATAAGTTTTAACCGCAAGCAAGATTGAGGAGACGCAGATGGAACTGGAATACACCCGTAAAGGCACCAAGGACTGGGCCAAGGAAAAGATCAAGGGCTTCTACATGTGCCCGATCACGCCGGTCGGTAGCGACCGCCACGTCGACGAAAAAGGCCTGCGCGACAATATCGACGCCTTCATCGGCATGGGGATTGAGGGCCTGGTGGTCGGCGGCTTTTTCGCCGAAGGCTGGAACATGACGCCCACGCAGTGGCTGCGCTTCCACCAGGTGGTGGCGGACGCCGGGCGCGGTCGCATCCCGCTGTGGACCATCATCCTTGACCCCTGCGTACACACCGCTATCGAGAAGATGAACGCGGTCCAGGAGATGGGGTTCGAGGGCGCCGAGGTCATCAACCCGGTGGTACAGCTGCGCACCGACGACGAGATCTTCGACTGGTTCAAGTACCTCACCGACCACACGGACCTGGCCATCTGCCTGTACCGCACTGGCGTTGGCGGGCGCGTGCTGGGCTTTGACCTGATGCGGCGGCTGGCCGAACTCGACACGGTGGTGGCGGCCAAGCAGGGCGCCGGTGGCCGCATCGACACCTTCCGCATGCGCCGCGAGCTGCCGAGCAACTTCCTGGTCTGCGACCCGTCAGAGGCGGTATTCCTGGACGATCTGCGCGCCGGTGGCCAGTGCGTATGGGGCGAGCTGTCCTACATCCTGTACGGCAAGAAGCGCCATCTGGTCAACGAATACCGGGCACTGGCCGCACAAGGCAAGTGGGAAGAAGCGCGGGCTGCGTCCATGCAGCTGAACCCCGTGCGCCTGCTGCTGGAAGAAACCCTGCTGTGGAAGATCCTCGAAACCAATACCTACGCCGGTACGGTATCCAGCGTCAAAACCTGGTTCGATGCGATTGGTCTGAAAGGCGGCCTCATGATCCCACCGCTGCGTGACCTGCAACCCGCCCAGGCCGACGTCCTGCGCGGCAAGTTGAAAGACCTCGGCGTGGTGTGATCGTGGTCTGAAAAAGTCCATCCCGGCTGGACTGGTCCTGATGACCACTCCAGCCGGTCTTGGTGGCAGGCGCTACGCCGTCGCCGCGCCGTAGTACAGGTTCACAACATGCCGCGCCTGGGCAAAAAACAGCCAGCGCTCGGCGAGCGCGCCTAGCAAGCTCGAAACCAGCGCCGGCACCAAGGCCAGCACAGCGGCGCTGACCGGCAACGCGCTGGCCAGCAGCACCAGGAACAGCGGCAGGACGAAACCCGCCAGCACGGCAAAACGGCGCAGCTTGCTCGCGTGTTTGCGCGCCACCCGAAACCCCATTTCCTTTTGCAGATAGTTCTCTTCGGTGTGCGGACTTTCCAGCACCCGCGCCTGGCCGAGTGCCCCAAGACCGGTGGCATCGGCGACGGTAGCGATTGGCGCGGCGTGGTCGATGTGGCGCCAATAGACAAGCTTGACCACCGCGGCCAGGACCAGTGCCAGGCTTGCAATCACCGTCGGCAGACCCCGCTGCTCCCCAAATACAGTGGCGAACAGCACCAGCCACGGGGCGCCTGTTGCAAGCGCCATCGCCACATAGCCCGGTGCCACCCAGCGATTGCACCACTGCGGGATGGGCTTCAGGCTGGCGTAGATCATGCCGGTACAAATCACCGTCAAGCAGGCGAGCACCGCCGTCAACGTGCCGACCGCCGCGAACGCGCCGCTGCTGGGTCCGGCCAACAACCAGCTGGCGACAAACAGCAACGCCGGTGGGTAGGTCGCAAGGGCCAGCACGCCTTCCCGAGATAACCATGAGGTGCGCCACTGACTGAGCGACCGCCAGGCGCGCTCCGGGCGTCCAAGATGAAACATCGAGGCGAGCAGGCCGACCGTGATCAGCACCAGTGCCGTGCCCAGACCGGCAAGGCCCAGGCCCAGGCCCGGGCCCGGGCTCAGGACGCCGATGCTTGCCAGCGCCGCCAGCAGTATCAGCAGGCCGTAGCCGGCGCCGGAGCTGACCGTGAACAGAATGACCGAAGCGGCTGGATGCATGACGTTTCGATACTCAGCGTGACAAAAGCCGATCGACCCACTTCAGCAGCCGATGACTCGCATCAGCTTCCACGTCGGCGTCTTTAAGGGGCGGTGTATCGGCGGCGGCGCGCCGCTCGCGGGGCGGCAGATACTTGTTCACCGGCTGATAGCCAAGCCCGGGCAGCAGGTCCACGCCGGCGCGGTCCGCGACCAGCTTTGACACCTGCGACTCGGGGTCACCCAGATCGCCAAAATGCCGCGCCGAGGTCGGGCACACCATGACGCAAGCCGGCTGGCGTTCGGCGACAGGCAAGTGGGTGTTGTAGATGCGGTCCACGCACAGCGTGCACTTTTTCATGGTGCCACTGTTGTAGTCATACTCGCGGGCGCCATAGGGGCAAGCCCAGGAACATAATTTGCAGCCGATGCACTTGTCCTCGTCGATCAGCACGATGCCGTCCTCCGCCCGCTTGTACGAAGCGCCGGTTGGGCACACCGTTACGCAGGCCGGCTGCTCGCAGTGCAGACAGGAGCGCGGGAAGTGCACGCTACGGGTGGCGCCGGCATCGTCGCCGCCGCAACCGGATTTTGGCCCGGCCTCGAACGCGTGCACGCGGTTGAACCAGACGCCCAGCGGCGATGCGCCGTAGGGGTCTTCGTCCGTTAGCGGCGCCATCAGGCCGCCGTCGTTCCATTCCTTGCAGGCCACCGCGCAGGCGTGGCAGCCCACGCAGGTGTCAAGATCGATCACGAGGCCGAGCTTGCGGCCGGTGGTGTTTTCGGCAATCGCGGTCATGAGGTAGCGCATCTGACGTGAACAAAACAGGAACCGCGCCAGGCACCGCCGCTAAACAACTGTTTGCTAGACTGCCGGCGGCCGGGACGCCGTTGACAACAATCCGCTACTGCATCCGAGGAGAAACGACATTGGGCACGCCAACGCACGAGGAAATGATTGCCCGCGCCGGGCATATCGGCCAACAGGCCGACCTTGAAGTGGCCGACGCGGAGCGTAACGGCGGCTTTTCCCTGAAGCTGCGCGACGTCGTGCATGAGGCACAAATGCACAAGCTGCTGCGCCCGACGCGATACGGCGGTTTTGGCATGGGGCCACGCACGTTCTCCGAGGTCGTGCGCGTCGTTGCCCAGCACAACGCTTCGGCCGCCTGGCTGGTGTACTTCACCGCGCTGCACGAGCAATGGGTGGCCTTTCTGGACCCGAAGGGCCGGCAGGAGGTGTACGACAGCGACGGCTT
>NZ_JBFIII010000091.1 GCF_041601295.1 Immundisolibacter sp. | reverse complement strand
CTTCCTTCAGACGGATGCGCACGGCGTTGCGATATACCTGCACGCGCTGCGCCGGGTCGAGGCCGTTGCCGCTGACAAAAGTCTCGATGCCGGCGGTGTGGTTCAGGACCGCGCCGGCAAATGCCGTTTGCAACTCAGCCAGCGAGGGCATGGGCTGTCTCCGCGGTGGAATCGAGCTGCATCTGCGCGCGGGCGGCTTCCGCGCACAAGGTGTCAAGCGGGGGCAGATTGGCGTCCCATTCGATCAGGGTCGGTCGCGGCCCGATGTGTTCCAGAACCTGCGCGTACAAGGCCCATACGGGCTCTGACACCGGTGCGTCGTGGGTGTCGATGGTCAGTTCCACTTCGCCGAAGCGGCGGCTGCTGTGGCCGGCCAGGTGCAGTTGCCACACGCGCTGCGCGGGCAGGTCGGCCAGGTATTCGGCCGGGTCCCAGCCGTGGTTGCGGGCATTCACGTACAGGTTGTTGACGTCGAGCAGGATGCCGCAGTCGGCGCGCTCGGCCAGTTCCGCGAGAAACTGGGCGTCGGAAATCGTCGAGTGCGCGTATTGCAGGTAGGTGGACACGTTCTCGACCAGAATCTGACGGCCCAGGGTGTCCTGAACCTCAATGACCCGCGCCGTGACCAGCGCGAGCACTTCTTCGGTATATGGCAGGGGCAGCAGTTCGTTCAGGTGCACATCACCGCTTGCGCCCCAGCACAGGTGATCCGACACCAGCGCCGGTGAAAAGCGGCCGATCAGGCGTTTCAGGTGGCGCAGGTGCTCGGTGAAAGGCGTGGCCGAGCCCAGGGACAGGCCAACCCCGTGCAGGCTCAGCGGATACAGGTCACGGGCCTGCTCCAGGTAATGCAGCGGTGGGCCACCGGCGCCGAAATAGTTCTCGCTGTGGACCTCGACAAAGGCCAGCGCCGGACGCTGCGTGAGCAGTTCCCGATAGTGCGCGGGCCGCAGCCCGATGCCGGCTGCTGCCGGCATCGGGCATACGCTGGCGCCGGGACTGCGTCCCATCGCCTTATTGGCCGGGGGCCTTGGTTGTGCCGCCGGCGATCTTGTCGCAGCTGCCCTTGGGCAGGGCGATGAAGGCATCCGCCATGCGGTCTTCCTTGGCGGTACCGGCGCAGGACGAGTTGGCGGTCTGGCAGTCATTCTTGCCTGCCTTGGCAACGCCGTAGCACTTTTCCATATCGGCGGCGGCGACGCTGGCCGCGCCGCCGGCAAGGCCTAGCGCCAGCAAGGCGGCGACGGCACTGCGGGCGAGGGTGTTGTGGTCACGCATGGTCGGTCTCCTGTTGGTTCACGTTCAGTAACTTCAATTACGAACAGGCCGCCCAGCAAATGGGCAGCTGTGCATTGAACGCCCGAGCGGGTGCTTTGTTACAGTGCCCAGGCTCATTGTTGACAGCCCCGAACCGATAAGCCGTGCCGCTAGACAAACATACCGAGGCGGAGCTGATACGCCGCCTGCTGGCGGGCGATCAGCAGGCCTATCGCCAGGCCGTAGCGAGTTACCAGCCGAGCATGCTGCGCCTGGCGCGTGCCATGCTGGATTGGGGCAGCGCCGAGGAAGTCGTGCAGGACACCTGGGTCGCCGTGCTGCGGGGTCTTTCGGGTTTCGAGGCGCGGGCGAGCCTGAAGACCTGGCTGCTGACCATCGTGCGCCACACGGCCTTGTCGCGTTTGCGCCGCAGCGGGCGCGAGTTGTTGATTGGCGATGGCTGGGACGACGACGTGCTGGCACAGCCAGCAGATCGCTTCGACAACCGGGGCCACTGGCAGGCGCCGCCGCAGCCCTGGCACGAGGAAACACCCGAAGCCCTGCTCGCGGGCGAGCAGTTGCGTGGGGTGCTCCAGCAGGCGCTGGAACAACTGCCGCCGCCGCAGCGCAGTGCCGTGACGCTGCGCGATGTCGAGGGGCTGGACATGGATGCCTTGTGCGCGGTGCTCGGCGTGACACAGGCCAACGCGCGGGTCCTCCTGCATCGCGGCCGGTCACGTCTGCGCGAGGCTGTCGCCAGTTACCAGAACGGCGTCGCGGCTGAGGTGCCTTGAAAGCCTTGACCTGAAGTCCGCCCGGATTTCTCGAAAGCGGGCGCGAGGTGGCCTATCATGGCCACTTGCGCCGATCGTACGGTCAGCACCATTCCTTCTCGTAGCACGGAGGCCCCCATGCGCATTCAGGACATCGCCTGGCGAATCGTCGACAAGCCCGGTGAGACCTTCAAGGTCCATCGCTCGCTGTATACCGATAAAGACCTGTTCGAGCTTGAGATCAAGCACGTATGGGAAGCGACCTGGATATACATCGGCCACGACAGCCAGATGCCGAACCCGAACGATTTTCTGACCACCGTCATCGGTCGTCAGCCGGTTGTCATCAGCCGTGGCGCCGACGGGCAGCTGCGCGGCTTCATCAACGCCTGCTCCCACCGCGGTGCCATGATCTGCCGCAAGGCCAAGGGCAACGCCAAGCGCTGGGCCTGCCACTACCATGGCTGGGTTTATGACAACGACGGCAAGCTGCTGGACGTCAAGGACGAGGCCGGCGGCGCCTACCCGGACGACTGGAGCAAGGAGGATTACGGCCTGACGCCGGTGCCGCACGTGGCCAGCTACCATGGCTTCATCTTCGCCAGCCTGAATCCGGACGTGCCGGACATCAAGACCCACCTGGCGGCGGCGGCGCCGTTCCTGGAGCTGTTCGCCAACCAGTCGGTCGACGGTCTGGAAGTCCTGCGCGGGCACTCGGTCTACACTCATCGCGGTAACTGGAAGATGCAGGCCGAGAACGGTGTCGACGGCTACCACGTCGATATCGTGCACGCGTCCTACTTCCGTCTGGCGCAGGAGCGTGCCAAGCAGGCAGCTGCGGCCGGCGGCGTGGATAACGTCAAGGCGATCAAGGTCGACCTGCACAACACCCTGAACGGCAACTACGACCTGGGCAACGGCCACGTCATGATCTGGTCGGACGTTCCGAACTTCCGCGATCGCGCCCTGGGCATGCAGTACGACTCGCTGGAGGAGCGCGTCGGTCCGCTACACGCCAAGTGGATGGCCGGTCGCCTGCGCCAGGTGCTGATCTACCCCAACGTCATTCTGTTCGATGGCATTTCTACCCAGCTGCGTTCGTGGCGGCCGGTGGCGGCGGACGAGACCGAGGTACACGCCTATTGCGTGGGGCCCAAGGGTGAGTCGATCGAGGCCCGCGAGCGGCGGGTACGCCAGTACGAGGACTTCTACGGCGCCAGCGGCATCGCCACGCCGGACGACCTGACCGAGTTCGATGCCTGCCAGAGCGGCTATGCCGGGCGTAATGCCGAGTGGCAGGACTTCGACCGCGGCATGAAGCGGCGCATCGTCGGTGCCGACGAGCCGGCGCGTGAATTGGGCTTCGAGCCGCTGGTCAGCGCCAGCCGCTTTGCCGACGAAACGCTGTACCACGGCGAGTACCGGCACTGGCTGAAGCTGATGACCGATGGTCTGCGCCGCGAGGAGGCCAAGCGCCATGCGGCCTGACCCTGAGCTACGTGAGGCAGTCACCGAACTGCTGCTGGAAGAGGCCGATTGCCTGGACGACCGCCGCTGGCACGACTGGCTGGCACTGTATCTGGAAGACGCCGTGTACTGGGCGCCGTCCTGGGACGACGACGACGTGCTGATCGACAATCCGCGCGGCGAAATCTCGCTGATTTATTGCGGCAACCGGGCGCGATTGGCCGATCGGGTGTGGCGCATCGAGTCCGGGCTGTCGTCGTCGCTGCTGCGCCTGCCGCGTACGCGGCACTTCGTTACCAACATTCGGGTCCGTGAGGCGGGCGCCGAGGAGGTCATCGCCACGGCCAATTTCCAGGTCAACACCTACAAGCACGAGGAGCAGCGCACCGACATGTTCTTTGGCCACTACCGCTATCGGCTGGCACGGCAGGGCGAGGCGTTACTGGTGCGCGAGAAGTACATCGTGGTGTGTAACGACATCATTCCGCGCCAGATGGATGTGTTCAACGTCTGACTGGCATCAATTGCGGGCCCAGAAAGCCTGGCCAGCACCCGCTGGCCAGGCTTTTTTTGTGCGTGTTGCGGGACACTCGCCGGCCCGATCGCCAACCAGGTTGAACCCCATGTCCCGCTTCGACGAATTGCGTGCCCGCGTGCGGCTGCTGGAGGACGACCTTGAGGCCGAGGCGCAACGCCTGCGTGCCCAGCTCAGCGAACGCATGGCCAACGGCCGGGAGCGGTTCCGATCCGAAGTACGCGCCCGCCAGCGGGAGCTGCGCCGGGGCTTGCTGCCCTACATTCTGGGCGCGCGGGCTGCGCATCTGCTCACCGCGCCCCTGGTTTACGCGCTGATCGTGCCGCTGCTGATGCTGGACCTGGCGTTTACGGTCTACCAGCAGGTGTGTTTTCGGGCCTGGGGTATCGAGCGCGTGCGGCGGGCCGATTATTTTCGCTTCGATCGGCACCGTCTCGGCTATTTGAACCTGGTCGAGAAGCTCAACTGCCATTACTGCGCCTACGGCAACGGGCTGCTGGCCTATGCGCGCGAGGTGGCCGGACGCACCGAACAGTACTGGTGCCCGGTACGTCACGCCACCTCGGCGGCTTCGCCTCATCGTCAGTACCACCATTTCGTCGCCTATGGCGATGCCGAATCCTACCAACGGGAGCTGCCGATCCTGCGCCGTGACCTGGGTCGGAACTGAACGAAGACACCGGGAGCCCAGGCGCTGTTGGCCCCGTCACATCTTGCCGCGGCGAGCGCCATGCAAGACACTGCAAAAGCGTCACCAACATCCGAGGAGAACAGCGTGGACTTGGGCTATTCAGGAATCAGCGTCATCGTCACCGGGGCGGCATCCAATATTGGCCGGGCGATTGCGCTTGGCTTCGCCGCCGAAGGGGCGCGGGTCACCATCGGTGATATCGATGCCGAGCAGGGGGGGCGCGTGGCCGAGGAAGCCCGGGCGCTGGGCGTGCCAGCGCAGGTGGTGGCCACTGATGTGACCGATCTGGCGCAGGTGCAGCGCCTGTTCGCGGCGGCCGAGTCAGCGCACGGGCCGGTCAAGGTATTGATCAACGCCGTAGGCTGGGATCAGTTGATGTTCTTTACCGAGACCACGCCCGAGTTCTGGGACAAGATCATCCGCATCAACTATGTCGGGGTGTTGAACTGCACCAAAACGGCCCTGGACGGCATGCTCACGTCCGGCGGTGGGGCGATCGTGTCGATCAGCTCGGACGCCAGCCGCCAGGGCGAGGCGCGCGAGGCCGTCTACGGCGGCGTCAAGGCAGCGGTCAACAGCTTCATGAAAAGCATCGCCCGCGAGAACGGGCGCTTTGGCGTGCGCTGCAACGTGGTGTGCCCGGGCGTCACCATCCCGGACGACCCGACCGAGGTGGGCGCGCGCAGCATGTGGGTGGACAAGGGCGCCATGTTTACCGACGAGCAACTGGAAAAAGTGTCCAAGGCTTTGCCGCTGAAAAAAATTGGTAAGCCACGGGATATTGCCAACGCCGCATTGTTTCTCGCTTCCGACCGGGTGGCGGGACATATTACCGGGCAGGTACTGTCGGTCAGCGGTGGTTATTCGATGGCCGGATGACGGCCAGCCCATGGGTGACTGAACGCCCCGCCAAGGAGAACAAGACCATGCACAACCCGCTTGCTCCCAGAACCATCATGGTGCCGATGACAGCCGATCGTCCGGCGCGCCTGGCGCTGCGCGCTAGCGGCCAGATGGCGCGTGAACACGGCAGTCGGCTGATTCTGGCCTACGTGTCGTCCGAGCCGGGGCACATGGAGCAGATCGGATTCAAGCTGGAGAGCCTCGACCAGATTCGCGATCGTATGGAGGGTGAACTGGGCGCCATCATTCAGGAAGAACTCGGTGACCTGCCGCACGAGGCCGTGGCACGGGTCGACGATCTGGGCGACGGCGTCGTGGCCCTGGCCCAGGAGCATGGCGTCGATCTGATCGTGCTGGAAACACGGCCGCGTTCGCTGCTGCAACGCGTATTCGTCCCATCGGTATCGGCCAAGGTGGTGCATCACGCGCCCTGCGCGGTGCTGGTTTTGCCGGCGGCAAGCATATGAAAATCTACGAAGACCGCGTTGCTCCAAATCCCCGCCGGGTACGCATATTTCTGGCCGAGAAAGGGGTCACGGACGTCGAGTTCGTGCCGGTTGGCATCGCTGACGACGGCATCCTGACGCCGGAGTTCCTGGCGCGTAACCCGCTGGCCCAGGTGCCGGTGCTGGAACTGGATGACGGCACTCACCTGTGCGATTCGGTGGCGATCTGTCGCTATTTTGAAAGTCTGCACCCGCGGCCGGCGCTGTTCGGCGAGGCCGGTCTGGATATGGCGCGGGTGGAGATGTGGAACCGGCGCATGGAGTTCGAGGTGTTGTGGCCCATTGCCAACGTGTTCCGGCATATCCATCCGTTCTTCAAGGGCAAACACCCGCAGGTTCCCGAGTTCGGCGAGGTCTCGCGTGCGCACTCCCTGAAGCGGCTGGATTGGCTGGACGCGGAACTTGCCGACGGCCGGTCGTTCATTGCCGGGGACCGGTACACCATTGCCGACATCACGGCCCTGTGCGGCATCGATTTTGGCCGCATCAGTGGCATTCGCGTTGGTGAGCGGCCGCATCTGGCCCGCTGGCACGCCGCGGTATCGGCACGGCCCAGCGCTCAGGCGTGATTTGTCCGGTGGCCACCTTTATAGGCCGCGACTGCGGCTAGAATAAACAAACGCCCGTTCAGTCCGGGTGCGGCCACGGATGGCCCCGCGACCTTTTCAGGAGACCTCCGTGTTCGACGATTTATCCGCCCGCACGTCCTTCGGGCTGGACGATGACGCGCTGCGGAGCGTCGCGACCGTCTACCGCCCGGATCTTTTTGCCGGCCAGGTGGTGCTGGTTACCGGCGGTGGCACGGGCATCGGCAAGGCCATCGCGGTGTTGTTCGCGCGTCTGGGTGCGGCGGTGATGATATGTGGTCGGCGTCCGGAGCCGCTGCAGGGAACGCTCGCTCTGCTGCGGGCACTGGGTGCCGATGCCGACGCGCAAGCCATGACCATCCGCGACCCGGACCAGGTGCAGGCGCTGATCGCTCACACCTGGCAGCGCTTTGGCCGGCTCGATGTGCTGATCAACAACGCCGGTGGCCAGTTTGTGCAGCCGGCCATGGACATGAGCCCGCGCGGCTGGGCCGCCGTGGTGGACACCAATTTGAACGGTACCTGGCATGTGACCCAGGCTGCCGGGTGTGCCTGGCGGGAGCACAATCACCCGGGTAATGTGGTGAGCATCGTGCTCGACAATTTCCGCGGCATGCCGTCCATTGCGCATTCCAGCGCGGCCCGCGCGGCGGTGATGAACCTGGCCCGTACGCTGGCGGTCGAGTGGGCGCCACACCGCATCCGCATCAACTGCGTGGCGCCGGGTGCCATCGAGAGCAGCGGATTCAGCCAGTATCCGGCCGAGCGCCTGAACCAGTTTTACAACTCCAACCCCATGCGCGCGCTGGGCGATGTGCATGACGTCGCCGAGGCCTGCGCCTACCTGGCCAGCCCGGCGGCCAAGTTCGTCACTGGCGAAACCCTGGTCGTGGACGGCGGGGGGCGCTTTTGGGGCGAAACCTGGCTCGGCGAGCGTCCGGCTCACTTCGACCCGGCCTGAAGCATTGCCTGTATATCTCAACACGGCTTAACAAGGAGATCTGATCATGTCCGAACCGCTATACCAGGGGCCGATGCTGTCGGCCGACTCGCACGTGGTGGAGCCACGCGATCTATGGCTGAAGCGCATCGATGCCAAATGGCGCGATCGCGCACCGCGTATTGAATCGCTCGAAGGTTTGGGCGACTGCATGCTGGTGGAGGGCATCAAGCCCCGGCCGTTGGCCTTCGAGGGGCCGATGATCGACCTGAAGGCGCGCGGCGTCGAGATTCCAAAGATCACCGACTTTCGTTATGAGGACACCCGCCCCGGCGGTTGGGATCCGGACGAGCGCATGAAGGATCAGGACGTCGACGGCGTGTCCGGCGAGGTGATCTACCCCGGCGTGGGGCTGTTCGTGTGCGAAACACCGGATGCTGAGTACCTGTACGCCGTGTGCCGCGCCTATAACGACTGGCTGTCCGAGTTTTGTGCGGCGCATCCCACGCGCCTGAAGGGCGCCGCCATGATTCCCAACAAAGGGCCTATCGAGTGGGCGGTGGCCGAGGCCGAGCGCGCCATGGGCAAGCTGGGCCTGGCGGCGGTCATGCTGCCGGCCACCAACAACGAGCAGCCGTACAACCAGCCGGTGTGGGACACGCTGTGGGCACGCTTGCAGGAGATGGGCGTGGTGGCCACCTTTCACCTGGGCGGGACCAGTTTCCCGGCGCATGTCCGCGGCCCCGGCGCCAGCGGCTCACTGATCTGCGGCGGCAAGTTCCAGCAGCTCGCCGAGCCGCTGAATCTGGTCATCTGGGGCGGCGCGCCGATGCGTTTCCCGAATATGAAATGGTCCCTGGTGGAAGGCGGCATCGGCTGGATTGCCGCCGTGCTCGACCTGATGGACCACTGGTGGAACGACCACAAGGGCTGGATGAAGCCACGCCTGGAAGAAGCGCCCAGCAATTACTTCCACCGCAATTTCTACGCCACCTTCGAGGACGACCGCGCCGGTGTGCGGACGCGGGACATCGTTGGCATCAACAACATCATGTGGGGCTCGGATTACCCGCATACCGAAGGCGTGTGGCCGTTTTCGCGGCGCCAGGTGGCGCGCGATTTTGTCGATTGCCCGCCGGCTGAAACGCAAAAGATCGTCTACGACAACGTCGCCGCCCTGTTCGGTTTTCCGGCCGCCGCCCATTGATGCATTTCCGGTGGGCTGGCGGTATTCCCGCCCGCCGGGCCTGCGCGGTTCGCCGGATTTGCCCGGCCCGGGGCGCATCGCTGCGGCCCGGGCATTTCGCGGTGAGCGTCAGAGCTTCAGCAGGCGCTTCAAGTTGCCGGCGTAGATGGCAGCTTTCTCGGCCGGCGGAATGGCCAGTGCGTCAATGCTGAGCACGGTTTCGCTGGTAAACAGCGCGCCGCCCTTGGTATCGAATGGCGTGTCGGTGCCAAACAGCAGCTTGTCGGCGCCAAAGAACGCATAGGCTGCGTGCATGCCGCCGATCGAGCCCATTAACGCGGTGTCGTTGTAGAACATGCGGTAATACTCGATCAGCGGTTTTTGCAGGCGTTCCAGAGCGTCGCCCATCTGGCCGAGTGTCTCGAACAGCGGGTACACGTACTCGATGCGCTTGTCGAAATACGGAATCATGGCCCCGGCGTGGTGGGTGATGATCTTCAGGTCCGGATGGCGATCCAGCACACCGGAAAAAATCAGCCGGGTCATCGCCATGCTGGTCTCGAAGGGCCAGCCGAAGATCTGCCACATGGCGTACATCGACTTGTCTTCGTCCACGTAGTCCGGGCGCATGGGGGTGCGCGCCGGGTGCAGCCAGATCGGCAGGTCCAGCTCGGCCATCAGGGCATAAAACGGCATGAACTCGGCGGCGTCGATGGCCCGGCCCTGGCAGTTGCTGTAGATCAGGATGCCCTTCATGCCAAGCTGCTTCACCGCCCGCTCGGCCTCGCGCAGCGCCGCGTCCATGTTGTTCATGGCAATGGTGCCCACGGCCAGAAAACGATCCGGCCGCGTGGCGGCCATCTCGGCGATGGCGTCGTTGGCGACGGTGGCAAGCTCGGCCGCCAGCTTGGGGTCTTGCACCACTTCCTCGATCGGTGGTGTGGCAATGGTCAGCACCTGCTGGTCGATGCCGAGACGGTCCATCATCGCCAGGCGCGGCGTCAGGTCCACCATCTCCGGAATCTTGGCCGGCAGGTCGCCCAGATAAAAGCCGGTGACCGCCTTGCTGAAGCGGTCGATGTACGGCTGCGGCATGACGTGGGTAAAGCAGTCAATCTTCACGGGGCATCTCCTCGGGTTGTTGTGCAGCCAGTGTAGGGGCGCAGCGTATCCGGCGACAATCCGCGGTCGATATTCGGCGCCCGCCGCTGTGCCGGAAGCCTGCACGCGGGGCGGCCGGCGCTTGGTCGGCCCACCCCGTGGAACGCGATTACTGTGCTGGCGTGACGCGCTGGTAGGCGCTGCCGTCCCACTGCCAGACCGGGAACTTCCCGAACCCGGGGCCGCCGACCTCGATGTCCACCCAGCCGCCGTGCCGGGTTTCCAGCACCACCGGTATGCCCACATCGTCGAGTAACAACTTCCAGCCACCGGCACCCTTGGCGACCAGGCCGAAGAACGTATGCGGTGAGCCGTAGCAGAACATGCTGCCCTCGGTGACCAAAGCCTCGGCCTGGCCGTCGCCGTTGACGTCCACTTCCTCAATCGCCCCCGGGGTGTAGGAGGCGGTCGGTGTTTCCTCCTGGCAGCGGATGTAGCGGCCGTCGGCACCGCGCTCGAAACCCGCGGCCTTGAAGACGGCAGCCTGCTCATCAGCAGGCAGCCCTGCCGCGGCGTTTGCAGCGGCCAGCAGGAGGGTAACGATGCAACTGATCCGTAGGGCGTGGCGACGGTCGAACATGGTCTTTCTCCCGGTTGAGGTGCCTGGCGCGCAAAGGGCATACGGCCCTCCTGAATCATAATCCGGTACCAGCTTCCGTGAACCGGGCGCTGAGAAATCCAGGACGGATTTATGCTGCGCTTCCTTAGCCGGTTGGCTCCACGGTGTGCCGCTTCGGAATCCATTGCTTCTGGCCCAGCGTCTGGCCCAATGGACCCCTGGGACCGGGCTTTTTGCCGCCGGGTTTTTTCTTGCTGGCCGGAGCACCCTTTGGGGCGCGCACGCGTTTTTTCTTGACGCCCGTTTTATTCCCGGCGTTTCTCATCGCTTTCAGGCTGGGCGGACGCTTGTTGGGGCCAGTGATGGGCACCGCGTGCTTGGGCTCGAAGCCCTGGATTTCCCGGCGCTGCAGCAGTTTGCCGATCAGGGTCTCGATGGCGTTCAGCTGGACCGCCTCGTCCGCGCATACCAGCGAGATCGCCTCGCCCGCCGCGCCGGCGCGCGCCGTGCGTCCGACGCGGTGTACATAGCCTTCCGCATCAACGGGCAGGTCGAGGTTCACCACCAGCGGCAGGGCGCTGATGTCGAGCCCCCGCGCGGCCACGTCAGTCGCCACCAACACCCGCACGGTACCGGCCTGAAAGCGCCTGAGCGCCGCGAGGCGGCCGGCCTGGGTGATGTCGCCGTGGATGGCATCGGTACCGATGTTCTGGTATTTCAGGCTGGTCACCAGCTCGTCCACCCGTTTGCGGGTCTTGGCGAACACCAGCACCTGCGGCCAGTGGCGTTTGCGCAGCAGGTGGCAGAACAGCTCCAGTTTGCGCTGCTTGTCCACCGTGATCAGCCACTGCTTGACGGTACCGACGGTGGTGTTGCGCGGGCTGGCGTCGACCTGCTGGGGCTTGTACAGCAGCCCGGCGGCCAGTTCGCGGATGGCGTCGGAGAAAGTGGCGGAGAACAGCAGCGTCTGGCGTTGGCGCGGCAGCAGGGCCAGGATTTCCTGCAGTTCGCGACTGAAACCCATGTCGAGCATGCGGTCGGCTTCGTCGAGCACCAGCAGTTGCAGCTCGTGGAATCTGAGCGCGTTTTTCCCGTACAAATCCAGCAGCCGGCCCGGCGTGGCGACCAGAATATCGGCGCCGCGCCGTAGCGCCATCATCTGCGGGTTCAGGCTGGTGCCGCCGTAGGCAACCAAGATGCGCAGCGACAGATGGCGACCGTAGGTCCTCAGGTTGTCCGCCACCTGTTGGGCCAGCTCGCGGGTGGGCGTGAGCACCAGGGCGCGCACGCGGTTCGCGCTCGCCGGGGTGCCGGCGTTCAGCTTCTGCAACAG
>NZ_JBFIII010000090.1 GCF_041601295.1 Immundisolibacter sp. | reverse complement strand
GCGCGACGCGCTCAAGGGCAGCCTGCCCGAGTACATGGTGCCGTCGCAGGTGGTGGTGCTGGAGCGCCTGCCGCTGACGGCGAACGGCAAGCTGGACCGCAAAGCGCTGCCGGCGCCGGCAGGCGACCTGCAGCGCCCGTACGAGGCGCCGCAAAGTGATCTTGAGCGTCAGCTGGCGGCGATCTGGTCGCAGGTGCTGGGGATCGAGCGGATTGGCCGGCACGACAACTTCTTCGACCTGGGCGGGCACTCGCTGCTGGCGGTGCGGGTGATCGGGCAGGTGCGGGCCCGTCACCAGGTCGAACTGTCGCTGCGGGCGCTGTTTGGGGAGCCGACGGTGGCCGCGCTGGCGGGCCTGATTGCGGGCGCCGAGCGGGCGCGCGCGCTGCCGCCGCTGGTGCCGGTGCCGCGTGACGGCCCGCTGCCGCTGTCCTTTGCACAGCAGCGATTGTGGTTTCTCGACCAGATGGTCGCGGGAAATGCCGCCTACAACATTCCATTCGCGGTACGGGTCACCGGCGACGTGGACCTGACGCTGCTGGAACAGGCGGTGCTGCAGGTCATGCAGCGCCACGAGGTGTTGCGTACACGGGTGGTGACGCAGGCCGGCGAAGCGTTCCAGGTAATCGATCCGCCGCCACAGAAGCTTCTGACGCTGGTCGACCTGAGCCACTTGAGCGCGTCGGAGCAGGAGCGCGAGGTACAGGCGCGAGCCTCCGCCGAGGCGGTGCGGCCGTTCAGGCTGGCAGCCGAGTGCCTGTTGCGTCTGACGGTGTTGCGTCTGGGGGAGCAGCAGCATGTGTTGTTGGCGACCTTGCATCACATCATCTCGGATGGCTGGTCAAACCTCATCCTGGTGGGCGAGATTGCGGAAATCTATGCCGCCCTGAACGAGCGTCGCGCACCGTCCTTGCCGGAGTTGCCGGTGCAGTACGCCGATTACGCCCAGTGGCAGCGCGCCTGGTTGCAAGGCGAGGTGTGGGAAGAGCAGGTTGGATACTGGAGGCGTCAGCTTGACGGTGTGCCGGCGCTCGAGCTGCCGCTGGATCGACCCCGCCCGGCGGTGCAAAGTTTCGAGGGTGCCGTCGAGCAGTTTTCGTTCGACCCGCAATTATGGGCGGAGATAAAAACGCTCAGCCGTCGCCAGGGAGTCACGCTGTATACGCTGCTGTTGGCCGCGTTCCAGGTGCTCCTATTCCGATACAGCGGACAGCGCGACTTTGCCGTCGGGAGTCCGGTGGCGGGCCGCAAGCTGCCACAGCTGGAGCCGTTGATCGGGTTTTTTGTCAACACACTGGCGCTGCGCACGCAGATTGAAGGCGAGCCGAGTTTCCAAGAGTTCCTGACTCAGGTACGGGACACCGTAACCGGTGCCTTCGACCATGCTGAACTGTCGTTCGAGGCGCTGCTGGAGGAACTCAAGCTGGCGCGGGATCTGAGCCTGACGCCGGTGTTTCAGGTGGCCTTCACGTTCCAGCAGCAGATGGCGGCACAGTTGGGTTTCAAGGCCGGATCGCTGTCGTTTGAAGAAGTTGGCTTTGCTGCTCAGGCCGCCAAGTTTGACCTTACGCTGGCCATGGTCGACACCGGCGATGGGTTAAGCGGCGGATTCGAGTACCGTCGGGATCTGTTCGACGCCGAGACCATTCGCGCGATGGGCGAACACCTGGAGACGCTTCTCCAAGCCATCGTTGCGGATCCAAACCAGTCGATCAGCCGCTTGCCGATGTTGTCCTCCACCCAGCGGCATGAACTGTTGGTGGAGCGAAACGCCACCACAACGCGGGTGGACGATACGCCCGTGCATGTCCAAGTGGCGCGGTGTGCGACGAGTTTTGCTACGCGTCCGGCCGTGGTGGGACCGGCGAGTTCCTTGAGCTTTGGCGAGCTGACCACTGTGGCGGGCCGAATTGCGGGCGCCTTGCATGCCAGGGGAGTCGGGCCGGGCGCGCGGGTTGGTGTCTGTCTGCCGCGTTCTCCCGAGATGATAGCCGCGTGGCTGGGCACGCTTATGGTGGGCGCGGCCTACGTGCCGCTGGACCCTGCCTTGCCGGCGTCGCGTTTGAGCTTCATGGCGGACGATGCCGAGTTGGCCCTGACCATTACCGACACCAAAACGGCCGGTTTATTGAATGAGGCACGCTGTGACTGCGTAGCCTATGCAGCGCTGCTGCGTGCTGGCGCCAAGCCGCCGTCGCTGGTCGACGATGCGGACGCATTGGCCTATCTGATCTATACATCCGGTTCCACAGGTGAGCCGAAAGGCGTGTGCCTGGGCCACCGTGGTCTTGCCAATCTGGTGGCATGGCATCGTCGGCGCTACGTCGTTGAAGACGGCGCGCGGGCGGCCCAATTGGCAAGCAGTGGCTTTGATGCGGCGACCTGGGATGTCTGGCCCTACCTGAGCGGCGGCGCAACCGTATATGTGGTTGACGACCAGACCCGGGCGCAGCCCGAGCAACTACTTGATTTCTTGCAGCGCGAGCGTATAACCCACGCCTTTCTGCCGACGCCGCTGGCGGAGGCGGTCTTGCGCCACGGTGTGCTCCCTGCAGGGCTCAGCCTGCGGCATCTGCTCACGGGAGGTGATCGATTGCGCCAGGGCATTGTGGCCGGGTTGCCATTTGAAGTGAGCAACCATTACGGCCCCACCGAATGCACAGTGCTGGCGACCAGCGCGACTCTGACGCCGGGTCGTGTGGGCCCGCCGCCGATTGGCAAGCCCATCTTCAACACGCAGGTGTTTGTGGTTGACCCGCTGGGACAGCCGGTGCCGATTGGCGTGGCGGGGGAACTGCATATCGGTGGAGTCGGTTTGGCGCATGAATACTGGCGACGGCCCGAGTTGACAGCCGCGGCTTTTATAGCCAACCCGTTCGTCCGCGAGCCGGGCCTTGCCACCAGCGAGCGCCTCTATCGTAGTGGCGATCGCGTGCGTTGGCGTCGTGATGGCGATCTCGAGTTTCTCGGGCGGATTGACGCACAAGTAAAAGTCCGTGGGTTCCGGATCGAACTCGGCGAGGTCGAAACAGCCCTCAATCGACTTGATCAAGTGGCAGCCTGCGCCGTGCTGGCCAAACCGAATCCACAAGGTGTACAGCAACTGGTGGCTTATGTCGTGTTGAGCGAAGCCGGCGCCCTGGGCGGCGATGATCTGCGCGCGGTTCTGGCGCATACATTGCCCGATTACATGATCCCGGTGGTATGGGTCTATCTGAGCGAGCTGCCGGTTACCGCCAATGGCAAGATTGACCGGCTTGGTCTGGCGGCGCGTGAGGATGCAATAGCCGCCGACGCGTTCTTGGCGCCGCGCACACCGACCGAGCAGCGCCTGGCCGACATTTGGGCACAGGAGCTCGGCCTGCCGGAAGTCGGGGTCAACGACAACTTCTTTGCGCTGGGTGGACATTCCTTGTTGGCGGTGCGCCTGATCGCGCGCGTCCAGCGCGAGTTCTCGAAGCAATTACCGCTGGCGTCCTTGTTCGAGGCGCAGTCCGTGAGTCGGTTGGCTCGCCTGCTGGATGCCGAAGACGCAGGCGCGGAATGGTCGCCCCTGGTTAGCCTGCAGGACGCTGGCGACGCCCTCCCCGTGTATTGCGTACATGAGATTACGGGACAAGTCTTCGGCTATCGAGCGTTGGCGACGGCACTGGCCGGTAGTCGGCCCGTAATCGGAATTCAGGCGCTTGGTTTTGAGAATGGTCAGCACCCATTCACGGACTTGCCGAGTGCAGCGGCGTATTACCTTGAACACGTACGCAAACGTCAGCCAGACGGTCCCTATTGCCTGGCGGGACATTCGTTCGGCGGCCTGATTGCGTTCGAGATGGCGCGTCAGTTGCGGGCCGCGGGCCAGGAAGTTGCCATGTTGGTGCTGCTCGACGTGTTCACGCCCCAGATCATGCGCGGCCTAAAGTCGATGGACAATGCCGATATCGTCAAGTTCGTGTTACGAGACAAGCTGCCCATGTCGGCGCGCAAGTTTCGTAAATTGTCCGAATCCGAGCAGCGTCGCTTACTGATGGAGCAACTGGGCGATTATTTCAGCTGGCCGCAGATTCAGCGACAGATTGAGGTATTGCGTGGTTTCAACGACATGTTGATGACTTACCGGCCGGTATCGACGGACATGGACATGCCAGTATTGCTGTTCGCCGCCGCTGGGGGTGACAACCAGGGTCAGAAGCTGGACAAGGCGTGGCGTCGACTGGTCGGTGGGACTCTGCAAACACATTACATGGACACTGATCATTTCGGCTTGCTTCAAGCAGACAGTGTCCGCGTTATTGCCGACTCCATTCATCAAGTTTCGAGTCAGTCCGAGGCGGTTGATGAAACCTGAGCAGGGGCAAACTGGACGATCACTTATGTGGTCTGGGGATGTGACTGCGCGCCATGGCTTAGCACTTTTGGTTCGGCGGCTTGAGTTGGTGTCGGTGAACTCGAACGCGGCTGTGGTGCTGGCCACCATGATCTGGCCGGCGCCGCCTGGGCGTCCAGCCGACCCATTGCTCCTCACATAGCGGTTCTTCCAGCGTGTCTTACCCACCTCAAAGCGCGCGGCCTGCATCAGCCAGTGCCTGGCTGTATCGGTTCCCAACCGGGGATCAGATTACCGCGCGCTTGTTTTGTGTTCCGTTTGCGGGTGGTTCGGCTCATGCGTTCGCGGATTGGGCGCGCGAGTTGACACCAGGCGTTGAGTTGCTGGCGGTGCAACTTCCCGGACGGGGGGCAAGAATTGCCGAGGCACCGGTTTCCAACCAAAACCAGTTGCTCGATGCAGTGTTCGAGGCGCTACTACCTTTGACCGATCTGCCCTATTTTATATTCGGGCACAGTATGGGAGGGCGCATAGCTTATGAGCTCAGCAGCCGTTTGCGCGACAGCGGACATCGCCTGCCTGAGGCGCTTGTGGTTTCGGCGACACGGCCACCCCACTTGCCTCGTACAGCGTCACCTGTCCATGACCTGCCCCGAGACGAGTTTTACGCTCAATTACGCGCCTTGGGGGGGATGTCGAGTGAGGTGCTTCAGAGTCCGGAACTACTTGAGTTATTAGAGCCTGCCTTGCGAGCGGATTTCCGGCTTGTCGAGACATGGGTACCTTTGGGACATGCTCCGTTGCCGATACCGATTCATGCCGTTGGAGGTTGTAGTGATGCTTATGTTGGCGCCAGAGATTTAGACCAATGGTCGTCGTATACGAGTAGGGGTTTTTCACTAAAGTTATTTGATGGCGGCCATTTTTATATTAACAAGAACTCTGTTATTTTCTTTAATTGGTTGCGGGAAATACTGACTCAGAAAAGCGTAATGACAGATCGCGCGGCCGATTTTTTTGGCGTCTCGGCTGACACGCTGTCTGTGTCGTCCAGGTAGCGGCGGAGATTGGATATATGATTCGGGTTTCTCAAAGCTTGGTCGTCGCGGGGCTGTTGCTGGTCGGGATCGGCGGGACCACCTGGATGTTACTGAACCGGCCACAGGCGAAAGCCCGCCCGCCGGAGGAATACATCCCGCTGGTCCGTGTCCATGAGGTCCAATTCCAAAGCGTCAACGTACCGATTTATAGCCGCGGTACCGCGGCGCCCGGGGTGACGATATCCCTGGTGGCGGGGGTCGGTGGCAAGGTGGTCGGTACGGCGCCGCAGATGACCGACGGCGGCTTCTTCAAAAGCGGCGACCTGCTTTTTGAGATCGAACGTCGTCCACATGAATTGGAAGTCACCCGCGCGCGCGCGGCGGTTGAGAATGCCCGTCTGGCTTTGGCTCAGGCCCAGGCAGCGGCGCGGGGTAACAAAGGCATCGAGGGGCTGGAGCAGAGTCCGCTTGCACGGGGAGAGCCGCAACTTCGCCAGGCAGAATCGGCGGAAGAGGCGGCACTCGCGGGCCTGGAGTTGGCCCAGCGGCAACTGGATCAGACCAGGGTTATGGCCCCATTTGACGGTCGTGTTCTGCGTCGCTTGGCCGCGGTCGGCCAGTATGTGGCGCCGGGTACACCTCTAGCCGAGGTTTACGGGACCGACCTGGTCGAGGTGCGCTTGCCCGTGGGCGACCAACAGATGGGATTGCTGCCGGAGCTGAACCAGCCCGCGCTTGTTCAGGAGGCTCCGAGTGTCGAGTTGATCGACCCGCGCAGCGAGCACGTGTGGCCGGGAACCATCGTTCGAGCCGAGGGCGAGGTTGATCTGAAAAATCGGCTGCTCTATGTCGTGGCCGTGGTGCAAGACCCTTATGGCCTGCGCGATCCGAGTTTATCTAAACACCCGTTAATGCCGGGCACTTTCGTCGAGGCAAAAATAACGGGCCGCGAATACGACAAAGTGGCTGTGCTGCCACGTGTCGCCATGGAGGGCGACAGTACGGTGTGGCTGGTAACCGACGCCGATCGTTTGGAAATGCGTTCGGTGACGACTCTGTACCGGGGCAAGGAACAAATTTACGTCAGAGGCGGGCTGCAGGATGGTGATCGGGTTCTGCTGACAAAGCTGGATACCCGGGTCGAAGGACTCCGGGTGCGTGTCGAAGGCAAGGATAAGGAATCCAGCGGCGCGAAATCAGTCGATAGTCCAGTCGCTGCTGAACCGCTCCCGGAGGCGCCTTGATAACGCAGACGTTGGCGCGCGCCGCAGAAATGCATCTCTACGCCGAGTGCTTTGCATGAAGGCGGTGATACGCTGGTTTGCCGGTCAGCCGGTGGCCGTGAACCTGATCATGTTGCTTGTGGCCTTGGCCGGATCCCTGAGTCTGTGGTTCATGCCGCGAGAGATCCTGCCCGACACGAACACCGGCGTTATTGTTATCACGGTCCCGTTCCCTGGCGCTTCAGCCCAGGAGGCAGAGGAAGGTGTCTGTAAACGCCTGGACGTTGAGCTGGTCGGTCTCGAGGGGGTGCGTGATTTCCAGACCCTGGCTCGCGAAGGGGTTTGTATCGGTACTGTACGCACGGAAAATCGCTATGACGTCGGCAAGCTGACCTTTGATGTCAGGCGGCGCGTCGAGTCCATTAACGGTTTTCCATCCAACGCGCTTAAGCCAAGCGTGGTCGAACTTACGCTGCGGGATCTGGTTGCGACGGTCGTGGTTTCGGGCGTAACGGACATGAGAGTGCTTCGCGACATCGCAGAGCAGGTTCGGGAAAACCTGCTCCGGGACACCTCGATTACCGCCGTGGAGGTGATGAACGCGGAGCCTTACGAAATCGCAATCAACGTCCCGCAAGACACCCTTGTTCAATATGGTATGTCTGTCGGTGAGATTGCAGCGGCGGTCCGCACGTCCTCCTTGGATCTTCCCGCCGGGATGATGAAAGAGGGTGGGCAGAGCGTAGCGATTGTCGTGCGCGGCGCCGAATCTTCCGCCAGCCAATTTGGGGATGTTGTCTTGCGCGCAAAGCCGGATGGCGCCCGGCTACAGATGAGTGACGTCGCCCAGGTCACCGAGGGCTTTGGGCAGGATGGCGTCCGCAGCGAGTTCAACGGACGGCCTGCCGTCGTGTTGGGCATTTACCGCGGCAGTGGGGAAGACGTTATCCGTATCGCCACGGAAGTGAAAGAAAAGGTGGCCGCCGCTGCCGCTTATGTGCCAAAAGAAATTCATGTCGATTTATGGCAGGACATCGCCAAATATCTCGGTCAGCGTCTGGACACCATTTCCTGGAACGCGTTGCAGGGTTTCTGTATCGTCTATCTCTTTCTCGCCATATATATGAGGCGTCGCTACGCATTTTGGACCAGCGTGGGAATTCCTTTCTCATTTCTGGTTACTTTCGTCGTAATGTATTACCTCGGTTTGTCCCTGAATATGGTGACCCTGTTTGCGCTGCTGATGGTGCTTGGCATCGTCGTGGATGATGCAATCGTCATAAGCGAGAGTGTCGATGCTCGCAATCAAAGGGGTGAATGGGGTGCCGATGCAGCGGTGGGAGGCGCGCTGGATGTGGCGTTGCCAGTCGTCTTGGCCTCGCTGACAACGATAATAACGTTCGCGCCACTCATGTTCATTCCGCATGCGGCAGGCAAGCTCATTGCGCCTATCCCAATCATCATCATAATTGCTCTTTTGGCATCGCTTTTCGAAGCGCTTTTTATGTTGCCTCACCATTTGTCTTACGCGCGTCCGCAAGACGCGTCGACCTCTCGCGGATCTAGAATATTCCAGCAGTTGACAAGCAAGCTTCGGGTTCAGGGATTTGTGGCACAGAGTTATGGACCATTCTTGAGGAGAATTCTCGATTATCGTTATGCCGTCATCGTCGGCTTCATGATGGTGTTACTTGTCTGTGTGGGCATGTTGGCCAGCGGCTATCTTCCGATCAGGTTTCTTTCGCAGGTTGATGCCGACACGGTCACCGCGGAACTGGCATTCTCCGAAGGTACCTCCGCAGATCAGACCGCGGAGGCCGTCGACATACTGGTCACCGGGGCGCGACAAGTGGCGGAACAGGCCAAGTTGGACCTTGGGGAAGCGCAGATTACCGATATTTTTTCTCAGGTGGGTGGCAAGAACGGAGGACATTCCGGCTCTGTTACTGTTGGTCTCCCCGTTCCGGAAAAGCGATTGTTATCCGGCGAAGAGTTGACGAAGCGGTGGCGCGAGGCAGTTGGAACGATCCCTGATGTGGAAAACTTGTCTTTTAATGCATCACTGATCCCTTCGGTTCCCGATATCAACATCGAGCTTTATGGGGAGAACCTTGACGACCTGGCTCGCGCGTCGCAGCGACTCGCTGACGCACTGGCGAAGGTTGAAGGCGCGTATGGAGTGTCGGCCGGCCATCGCCGTGGGCAACGAGAGGTAGTCCTTGAGCTGCGTCCCGTGGCCCTCGACATGGGACTTACCTTGGCGAACCTCGCCGACCAGGTACGGCAGGCCTTCCACGGCGTCGAAGTGCAGTCCTTCCAGCGGGGTCTGAGCGAGGTCAAGGTCGGTATCCGGTATCCGGAGAGCGAACGAAAATCCGGATGGTATTTGGAGAATATGCCAATCAGCCTGCCAACTGGCGATGCCGCGCCGTTGAGCAGTGTGGCAGTTCTCAAATACGATTTCGGGCCGAGTCAGATTGTCCGCAAAAAAGGTGGGCGGGTGATCGAGGTCACGGCATTCGTGGACAAGTCAATGGCGACGCCAGGAAGTGTCATGACTGCGCTCCAGGAGGAAGCGTTACCGGCGGTCATTAAGGAGTTCCCCAGCCTGGGTTGGCGGCGTGGCGGTGTTCAGGAGCAGGCCGGGAGTTACATTAGTTTTATTCTTTGGGCGGCCCTTTTTTCGACCATGATCAACTATGCCTTGATAGCCGTTCTGTTTCGATCCTATGGTCAGGCGCTACTAGTCATGTTTGCAGTCCCGTTTGGAATTATTGGCGCACTTATAGGCCACTTTCTGATGGGCGTAGAGATAACTGTGTGGTCCGCCGCCGGCGCCGTTGCGGTGGCCGGCGTGGTGGTTAATGATAATCTGGTGATTATTGACTACGTGAATCGTCAGCGCGCGGCCGGAGTTGAGCTGATTGAAGCGCTTCTGTCTGCCGGTCAGGCCCGGTTTAGGGCCGTTTTGCTTACGACCGCGACCACCTTCGGCGGCTTGGCGACTCTGATGTTCAGCAACGATTTGCAAGCCCAGTTCCTTATTCCAATGGCGGTTTCCGTGGCTTATGGTGTGGCGTTTTCGACCTTGATTACGCTGGTGCTGATGCCAGCTGCCTATCTGGTTTTGGCGGAGACCCAGGAGTGGATTACAGATTTCTCGAAGGGGCGACTTTTGTATAGAGCGCCCATATCTGTCGGTGGGTCGCCCGCGGATGAGAAGGCGGCGCGGCGCTAAGCCTCGGCGATAGCGCAAGTTTTACCAAAAGATGACGAACTCAGGCGCAGATATATGGATTTTTCCCATTGGCGAAGGACAGTCCAATGAGTTTGATGACACTTGCTATCCTGTGCTGAGCGATTCCGAGATCGCCCGGTTTGATCGTCTTCGCTTCTCCATCCATAAGCGGGAATATCTCCATTCTCATTATTTCCTGAGAACGGTGTTATCCGAATATCGGGATGTAGCCCCCGAGCGTTGGCAATTCAGTATGAATGCTTATGGAAAACCAGAAATTGCAGCGCCGGTAGACAGTGGGAGTCTGAAGTTCAATCTGTCGCATACGCAGGGGATGGCAGCATGCGTGATCACTTCGGGAATGGACTGTGGCGTCGATGTGGAGCTTCAGAAGCCCCTGCCGGATTTGGATATGGTCGCGGCAAGAAACTTTTCCCCGGCCGAGCAGGCGATGTTGGCGGAGTTGAGCGTGGCGGGACGCGTGCCGCTTTTTTATCGTATTTGGACGCTAAAGGAGTCCTACATCAAAGCGCGCGGGGTCGGACTTTCGGCGGAGTTGACGCATTTCTCGGTGCTGCCGCGGGTGGACGGTGATGGTTGGCTGGAATGCCCGCCGACCATGGACGCCCGCCCGCAGGCTTGGTCTATTTACTGGTCCGAAAACCCGGAAGGCTACCATTTCGCGGTTGCTATCAAGGGATTGGTGAAGCGAGGCGACCTTCGAGGTCGAGTTCTAAAGGGATCACAGAATGGTGGCCATTGGCATGATTTTGCCGCTTAGGCAATTCCGCGGGAAGCTCTTTTTGCTGTGCGCCGGTATGGTCCTGTTCGCTCGTCCCGTGTATTGCTTGGACCTCGCGGAGTCGATGCAGCTGGCGAAGGAGAATGACCCGCGCTGGTCACGGCTCGAGGCTACCTATATGGCGTCGGGGGAGAAGGCCAGTCAGGTCCGCGGCGCCACGAGGCCAGAACTCGGATTCAGAGCAGGGTATGCATTACAGAATTATAAGAGCGAGACCGCAGGCATACGGGTCGGCGATTCTCCATTGGCTCAGACGATCGTGGAGTTCTTTTTCCCTGATCTTGGGAAGCCTGTGAATGAAACGTTCACGTCTCAAAGTTGGGGCGTCTTTGCCAGGTATGGCTTGTGGAATCGAGATGTCTGGCAACGGGCCAAGGGGGCGAAGTTTTTCGAAAGCCAGGCTGAGGCGGAGTATCGGGCCGGGAAACAGAGCCTGTTAATGGAAGTGGCTCAGACCTATTTCAGTGCCCTGTCGGCGTTGATTGATCAGAACTTCGCGACGGCAGAACTGCGGGCCAGCGGGGCGCAGCGGGAGCAGGTACGTCACCGGTACGAACAAGGGTTGGTAAAGGACACCGATGTTTATGCGATGGACGCGGCCTTTGACCAAAGCGGTTCTAACCTTCGATTGGCGAAAGGGAAGCTTAATATTGCGCGTGGGCGACTGGGTGCCTTGGTAGGTAATGAGGTCAGCAAAATATCGGTTATGGCCGATGACGTTCAAATAGATGAAGTCGAACCGTCAGACGTGCGACATTGGACAAAGATGGCTGAGGAAATGAGTCCTGCCCTGCAAGCACGCCTTTTTGCCGCGAATGCGGCACGCAAAGAATATCAGGCGCGCAAGGCGGCACATCATCCAAAGGTAGACCTTGTTGCGAGATATGACGATATCGTGAACAAGGGAGGCTCTGGCTTTACTCCAGCCGCGCAGCAAGCCTCGGTTGGCGTCGAAGTGAGTATGCCTATTTATTCGGGTGGTCGTATAGCGGCGGCGGCGCGAGAGGCGGCTCATCGGTGGACGGAAGCGAAAGACCTGGCAAGGGAAGAGCGTATTCGGGTTCGTCGAGAGGCACAGGAGCAGTTTGAAACGGTTAATCTGAGTGCGCAGAGTGTTATGTTCCGGAAAAAGGTAATAACGACTCGTACTAAAGCGGTTGACCAAGCAGAATCGGATTTCAAGGAGGGTCTGGGGTCTTTCAGTCAGTACGTTGAAGCAATACGTATGTCGGTTGCCGCGCAAAGGGAATATGAAGCGGCGAGAATTGACTATATTCTCGAACTACTCCGTTTCCGCATGGCGGTAGGGACTTTGCAGGAACAGGATATCGAGGACGTGGACCGCTGGCTGGTTGACACCACGGGGGGTAACCGGGCCGACTGAAGCGAGAGCATTGTGGCGGTTATGGGACGACCGTGAGCCCAGGGTTATGGACACGCAGGGGTTGTTGATTTCGAAATGCTAAGAACGATTGGGAAGTTGGGCCGATGGTAACCGACCGCCGCGGTTCGGCGGGGAGTGAGGCCACCGGTCTGCCGGGCGAGTTGGTCTCGATGGTCGAGGTGCTGGGCTGGCGGGCGGGCGCGCATCCGCAGCGCGAGCTGTTCCGGTTTCTGGGCTTCGGGGAGTCG
>NZ_JBFIII010000089.1 GCF_041601295.1 Immundisolibacter sp. | reverse complement strand
GCCGCCCGGTCGCGGGCTTCGCGCTCGGTCTCGGACGGGACCTCGCTGGGATGCATTGGACGGGCTACTCCTGCGCTTGGATCTACATCAGCCGTGCCTGGAAAGGTTACCTTAGAGCGCCTGCGCCGTAGCGTTGTCACAGGAGATTGCCGAGATGGGAATCGAAGTCGGGGGCCTGATCGGATTGCTGGTTCTGATCGCCGATGTGTGGGCGGTCGTCAACGTGTTTCAGAGCAGCGCCGGTACCGGCGCCAAGGTGGCGTGGATCGTACTGATCCTGCTGCTTCCAGTATTGGGGCTGGTGATCTGGCTGCTGGCCGGACCACGCGGATGAGCGTCGCCGAGGCGCCGCTTGAGCTCGTTCGCCCTACTACGCGGGCTGCAGCGCAGCCGACCGGGCCGCCATGCTGGCCACCTTCTGCGACGATGTGGTGCATTACTTCACCCACCATGCGCCAGTGGGCGGTGCTGTAGCACTGGCCGAATACTGGGCGCGAATGCAACCGCGGATTGCCGGACACTGGACCGTGGATCATGGCCTCGTGCAGGGCGCCGAAGCGGTGATTGAGTGGACCATGCGCTGGACCCCGCCCGGCGGTCAGCCAGAGCTGATGCGCGGCACCGAGTGGTACCGCCTGCGCGGCGGGCACATCGCCGAAATTCGCGCCTATTATCTGAACCGTCACGCGCCGTATGAGCGCCGTCATTTCGAGCTTGACGGTTTCGATTACGCTGGGCGCGGTTATCCCATCCTGCCTGGAAGCTAACGCCATGTCTGCCGATTGCCCGCGCTGCGCCCTGCCGCTCGACACCAGCCAGTTACAGCAAGTGCCGGTGCAGCGCTGCCCGCGCTGTGCTGGGCTGTGGTTCGAGGCGCATGCCCTGCGCGAGGCACGCAACGCCGCCGATCCGGACCTCGCCTGGCTGGACGTGGAACTTTGGTCGGACGCCGAACAGTTTCGCCACGCGCCGCATAGTGGTCGCTGCCCGGCCGGCGACGGCGCCCTGCACGCGCTGGAGTATGGCCACACCGCGGTGACGGTGGAGTACTGCGATGTCTGCTTCGGCGTCTGGCTGGACGCGACCGAGTTCGAGCGCATCGTGGATGCCCTCGAACTCGAGCTTGACCGGCGCCCGGCCCCGGCCTATCTGCGCGACGCCCTGCACGAGGCGCGGCAACTGCTCACCGGCCCACAGCCACTGCTGGACGAGTGGCGTGACCTGCGCACGGTGCTCAAGTTGCTGGAGTATCGGGTGCTCAGCGAGCATCCGGGCCTGCACCAGCGCCTGTTGGCGCTACAGGCGGGTAACCCGTTTCGTTGAATGGGGCGACGTGCGTCGCCGGTTGTCTCTCACGGGAAGCGCTGAATAAATCGATCCTGGATTTCTCAGCGCCTCCTTAGCGGTAAAGGTCCGAACAGCCAGCGGCGAACACGGTCTGCGATAGAATGGCTCGCTAAACGGGTGGCCCGGTGCCGCCTTTCTGCCAGTCATTCCGTGCCGTCCTGTTATGCGCAACCCCATCGCCGCGCTTGTGTTGTCTGTGTGTCTGTTGGCCGGCCTGGCCCCGTCGGCGGGCGCACGCGGCGTGTATGGCTGGGTGGAGTTCGTGGAGCTGCACCTGGGTGGCGAGGCACTGAAGCTGAAAGCCAAGCTTGACACCGGCGCCCGCAGTTCCTCGCTCGACGCGGTGGATGTGCAGCCGTTCGAGCGCGACGGCAAGCGCTGGGTGCGTTTTCGCCTTAACCTGCCTGGGGCCAAACGATCGGCACCGCTTGAGGAACCGATCGTGCGCTACGTTCGAATCAAGCGCCACAAGGGTCCGTATGACCGCCGCCCGATGATCCGCATGCAGATATGCCTGGGGGATGAGCTGCGCAGCGTGGATGTCAATCTCACCAACCGCGGTCGCTTCATCTACCCGCTACTGCTGGGCCGCCGGGCACTGACCGGATTGGCCGTGGTCGACCCCGCCCGTACCTTCCAGCGCGCTCCACGCTGCGCCGCCAGCCCAAACGGAGAGTAGTGTCCTGCGCAATCGTAATCTGCTGATTTTATGTTTGGTTCTAGTCGCCGCTGGTGGCGGTCTGTTTCTATACAAATGGAGTGCGCTCGGCGTACCGCTCCAGGCCGACAATGCCATCGAGGCATGGACGGTGGAAGCGCGTATCCGTTTCACGGCGCGCTCCGGCAGACCGATCAAAGTCCATTTGGCAGTGCCGCTGCGCCCGCCGGGCTTCACGCTGCTTGATGAGACTTTCGTCTCCAGCGGGTACGGCTTGTCGACCGCCGTTCGCGAGGGTGATCGCCAGGCCTTGTGGGCAATCCGTCGCGCCCGTGGCGAGCAGGAGCTGTACTACCAGGCCGTGGTCTATCCAAGTGGCGACGACGCCGTGTCCAAGTCGCGCCCGCCAGCAGTCGAACCGCCACGCTTCAGCGATACCGAGACCGCCGTGGTGGGGGCGCTGATAGATCAGGTTCGCGCCCACTCGGCTGATATCGCCACCTTCACCGTAGAGACACTGCGTCGGCTGGGCGCCCGCGACAACAACGACATGGACCTGCTGCTCGGCGGTGACAGGACGGCCGAACAACGGGCCAGGGTTGCGGTCAAGATTCTCGCCGTCGCCGGCATCGCGGCGCGACCGGTCTACGGCTTCATGTTGCACAAGGAAGGCCGCCACCTGCCCCTGCTGACGCAACTCGAAGTGCATAACGGCGAGCGTTGGCTGTCGTTCGACCCACTCACCGGCGCGCCCGGTCGACCCGACAGCTTCCTGGTTTGGTCGCGCGGTGAGCCACCTCTGCGCGACAGCAACGGTGTGCGTAATCTGCGGCTCGAATTCTCGGCCGCCGAGAACACCTACGAGGCTCTCGCCGCCGCCCACCAACGCGCCGCCGAACGCGGCTCGATGGCGCTTCAGTTCTCGCTGCTGAGTCTGCCGATTCAGATGCAAATGGTGTACCGAGTGGTGCTGACCATGCCGCTGGGGGCGCTGATCATCGTGCTGCTGCGCAACGTGGTCGGCATCAAGGCATTTGGCACCTTCGCGCCAGTGCTGATCGCACTGGCGTTTCGCGAAACCCGACTGCTGAACGGCATTCTGCTGTTCGTCGGTATCGTCGGGCTGGGGCTGGGCGCCCGCTTCTTCATGGAGCGCCTGAAACTGCTGCTGGTCCCGCGCCTCGCCTCGGTGCTGACCGTGGTGGTGTTGATGATGGCCGTGCTCAGCGTGCTGACGTATCAGCTGGGCATCGGCGCGGGGCTTTCGGTCGCGCTGTTCCCGATGGTCATCCTGACCATGACCATCGAGCGCATGTCGGTCGGCTGGGAAGAATCCGGCCCGCGCGAGGCCCTGCAGCAGGCGGGCGGCAGCCTGCTTGCCGCCTCGCTGGCCTATCTGGTGATGACCGATCGGCAGTTGCAGCACCTGGTGTTCATGTTCCCCGAGCTGCTGCTGATCGTGCTGGCGATGACACTCATGCTCGGCCGCTACACCGGTTACCGGCTGACCGAGCTACGCCGTTTCAAGGCGTTTGGGGCGTGAGACTGCCCTGGCGCCAGGCACGGGCACTGCGGGCAAACGGCGTGCTCGGCATGAACCAGCGCAATGGCGATTTCATCTCGCAGGTCAACCCGCGCCGCCTGTACCCATTGGTGGACGACAAGGTTCGCAGCAAGGAGCTGGCGCAGGCAGCGGGTATTCAGGTGCCGGAGCTGTACGGGTTGCTGGCCATCCAACATCAAGTAGTGGACCTGCCAAAGCTGCTGGACGGGCGCGAGGACTTCGTCGTCAAACCGGTCAACGGCAGTGGCGGCAACGGCGTCTTGGTCATCGTCGGTCGGCGCAAGGACCGTTACCGCAAAGCCAGCGGTGCCCTGCTGACCCAGGACGAGCTCGAACACCACGTCTCGAACACCCTGTCGGGCCTGTACAGTCTGGGCGGCCTGCCGGACTCGGCGATGATTGAGTACCGGGTGCGCGTCGATCCGGTGTTCGAACCGATCTCGCATCAGGGCGTACCGGATCTGCGCACGGTGGTCTACCGGGGCTATCCGGTAATGGCCATGGTGCGGCTGCCGACCGCGATGTCGGACGGCAAGGCCAACCTTCACCAGGGCGCCATCGGCGCCGGTATCGACATCACCACCGGCGTCACCGGCCGCGGCGTGTGGCGCAACGAAGTGGTCGACGAGCACCTCGACACCGGCAACCCGATCACCGGCGTGCAGGTGCCGCAGTGGGACACCCTGCTGGAACTGGCCGCGCGCTGCTATGACATCAGCGGCCTGGGTTATCTGGGCGTCGATTTCGTGCTCGACCGCCAGTTCGGGCCAATGATGCTGGAGATGAACGCCCGTCCCGGCCTCAACGTCCAGATTGCCAACCAGGCCGGCCTGCTACCGCGCCTGGCCACGGTGGACGCGCTTGGCCGCGCCGACGCCGACGTGGCCGAGCGCGTGGCCTTCGCGAAGGAGCATTTCGGACGTGCCAGCAGCGCGCTGGCCGCTACCAGCGCGCCGTGAAGCCACGCGTGTCGAGGTGCAGAAACGCCCCGTGGTAGGCGTTTGGCGGATAGGCTGACAGGCCACCGGTGAAACGCTGCCAGTCCGGATCGGACTGCGCCGCATCGACGATGCGATACAGCAGCTGTGCATCGCCCTGATCGAGGCGGCCGTCACCGTTCAGGTCATCCATTCGATCGTCGCCGTCCTCGTCGATAAACACATCAGCCGCGTCGCCCCACTGGTGACGGCTGAAACGCGTATCGCCGAGTTGGCTGTTGTAGTGCGGCGTGCGGTAGCCGCTCATCACGGTCAGTCCACTGCTGGCAATACCGGCGCGGGCGAAACGATCCAGCGCCGCTTCCAGTGCCAGCGGCAGGCGTTCGCGCAGCGCCACATAGCGCGGCCCGGTGGCCTCCTGCTTGCAAACGAACTGACCGAGGCGCAGGCGCGGGGTCAGCGGCAAATCCGCCGTGCGGTCGTTGATTTCGACAAAGCCCGCGGGCGGCTCATACGCCTTCTGGCCGCCTGGATGGCTCGGGTAGTCGCCGATCAGGTAGCCATTGAGCATCCCGCCGCGCAGCGCCTGCCGGGGCAGCGTAACCAGAGCCGTGAAGCGCATGCTGGCGCCATCGTGGCGACGAATTTCGAGCGTGTAGGCGCCCGCTTTTCCAGGCGCCACCCAGCGCCACCTACCGGGTGCCAGGCGCTGTACCGTACCGGCGCCCGCATCGAGCTCAAAACCGCCGGTCACCGTACCGTGCACCTGCAGCGTTACCCCCTGCCCGGCGCCGGCCAGCAGCGGATTCACCGACAGCTTCGAGTGTTCGCCCCCCCAGCTGACGGAGAAGCCGGCGTCGGCGGCCGGCAGCGGGCGGGGCGCCAGCGAGGCCAGGGTCAGCGACGCGGCAGCGGCCGGCAGGGCGGACAGCACGGCGACCAGTCCCAGCACAAGCTCCCGAAGGCGCCGCCGCGGGGCAGGCGTGGAGTAAGCACAGATCACGGGCCGATTTCCTCGAACGGTGAGGCCAGGGCGCCGGCTAAGGGCGCGTCGCGGTCATAGAAATCACGACGAAAGTGCACCGTGCCATCGCTGCCCACCCATGCCGTCCAGTACAGCAGGTAGACCGGCACCGGCGTGCGCAAGTTCACGCTGCGGGTAATGCCGCTGTCCAGGGCCGCTCGCAGGGCTTCGGGCGACCAGCGCGAGTCATCCCCCAGCAGCCAGTCGGCCAGGGCCGGAGCGTTCTCGAGCCGGATACAGCCGGAGCTGAAGCCACGCTCGGCGTGCGCGAACAGCGCGCGCGCCGGGGTGTCGTGCAGGTATACGTCATAGCCGTTCGGAAACATGAACTTGATCCTTCCGAGCGCATTCCAGGGTCCCGGATCCTGACGCAGACGGTACGGCAGGGGCGGCTTCATGCGTGTCCAGTCGATATCCGCAGGGTCGATTTCGCGCGGTCGCTCGCCCCAGCCATTCAGTACCCGAATGTGCTCGGCAGCCAGATAGCCGACGTCCCGGCGGATCAGCGGCAGTTTGTCCTGCGCCGCCAGGCGGGGCGGCACTTCCCAGTACGGGTTCAGCACCAGGTAGCGGATGCGGTCGGAGAACTCCGGCGTCGGCCGGTACGGCCGACCCACCACCACGCGCATGCTCAGCGCGATGTCGGCACCGTCGATCGCATCCAGCGTGAACGAAGCCACGTTGACGCGCACCTGGCGTTGCCCCGGCGCCTCGCCCAGCCAGCGGCGGCGCTCCAGATTGGCAATGAGCTGGTCGACCCGGGCGCTGGCCGGAGTGTTCAGTGCCCGCCGCGTCTGCGGGCCGACGGCGCCGTCGGCATCCAGGCCATGCCGGGCCTGGAAACGCCGCACCGCCGCCTCAAGCGAAGGGTCAAACAGCGTCTGATGGTCGTCACTGGCACCGTCCATGCCCTCGCGAGTCAGGCGTGTCCGCAGCAGCAGCACGGCCGGGTCGCGATCACCGGCCCGCAGCGTCGGACCCTCGGGCAGCGCCGGCCAGCCGCCCGCACCCGCCACGCTGCGGTACTGCACCAGTGCCTGCAACAGCCGCGGGTAACCGGCCAGGGCCGAGACCAGGTCCGCCACATAGGCCTGGGCCGAGGGCGCCCGCTGCAAGCGGTCCGGCAAATCGGCGTCGGCGGCCAACAGATGCCAACGCGGTTTGCGCCCGCCAAACTCCACCTTGCCGTGGCGCACGTGTGAACCCAGCAACAACAGACCGTCGCTTAGCAACAGGTCGAGGTCAGCCCGGGCGTCCGGAGTACGCATCCCTTGCAGGGCGTCGATCGCCGCAAGGTGGTAATCGGCCGGGCGCAGCCCATGTGCCGCGGCGCCAGCCAGCGCCTGGCGTGCTGCGGCGACGCGTTCCGCGGACCACAGCGGTGCATGGCCACGGTCGGCGTATAAGCGCCGCAGCACCTCGGGCGAAAAAAGTGCTTGCCTCGCTGACGCCGGGCTCGCCAACGCCGCCTGCAGCGCATCGGTGACCGGCTCGGCGGTGGCAAGTCCCGGCACGGCCAGGACGACGATCACCCACTGCAACCAGGCAACCGGCCACCGTGCAGTGCTCGAAAGGCTAGCGCACAAGGAGCCTGCCGCGCGCCGCCACCTCAGTGGTGATGACCGCCCACGCCATGCACGTGGCCGTGGGCCAGTTCCTCGGCCGTCGCCGCGCGCACATCGAGTACTTCGAGGGTGAAATGCAAGGTCTGCCCCGCCAGCGGGTGATTGGCATCGACCGTCACGCCGTCCTCGTCGACACTCGCCACCTGCACCGTCATGCGGCCACCGTGTTCATCACTGGCGTGGAACTGCATGCCGGCCTCGATTTCGACCTCAGCCGGGAAGCGGTCGCGCGGCACTACCTGCACGCGCGTCGCATTGTGCTCGCCGTAGGCGTCGGCTGGCGCGATGGTCACCTCCATCTGCTGACCCGCCTCCTGGCCGGCCAGCTGCTGCTCCAGGCCGGGAATCACGCCATGCTTGCCTTGTACGTAGGCAAACGGCTGATCCGCGGTGGCACTGTCCAGCACCTCGCCGGCGTCATTACGCAGGGTGTAGGCGAGGATCACGACACAATCGTCGGCAATGCGCATGGCGCGACTCCGGGGTAGGGGGTTGGGGGAAAGTCTAGCAGCGCCGACAGACGCGGATAAAACGGGTCACTCAGGCGTCCGTCGGAATCCGCGTGCGTGTTCCCCGGATTTACAGCGCCGGGCGGTGATCGTCTTGTACCCCGGCCCAGATCGCTCGGCGCCGACCCCAGGCGATCGCCGTGCGTACGGACAATTTTTGTCAAATATTGACAATCCACGTCGGTCGAGGATGGCGGGGTCATCAAGGTCCTGGCAGTGCAAGCGCACCGGCGTGGGCGCCACCGCGCGCCGGATGCCGGCTCTTGACTTGGCCCGTTGTTGAATACCTACCTGATAATAATCAGAGGGTTATATAAACATTCCTCGCTGTCCCCAGGGGAATTCATGACCGGTTTCCCGGGCATTCGTGAAACCGACTTGGCACCAACCAGACCTATGGCACGGCAATTGCTGTTGTTGTACCGCGCACCGGCTCAAGGCCACCCGCCACAAGCCGATATGCTGCAGGGCACGCGTTGGCGTGTAGCGGGGCAGCCTGCGCGGTTCAACTTACATTCATCCATCGGGAGACATGCAAATGCAGAAACTACAACAGGGCTTCACGCTCATCGAACTGATGATCGTGGTCGCCATCATCGGCATCCTGGCCGCGCTGGCCGTGCCGGCGTATCAGGACTACACCATCCGGTCCAAGGTGTCGGAATCCGCTTCGCTGGCCTCGGCGGCGCGCACCGCCATCGACGTGTCATATAGCGAAAACGGAACTCTAACGGGCCTGCCAACGACCCACGCAAGCCTGGGCCTGTCAGAAGCCGGCTCGTATCGCGCGAAGTACGTATCCGCGGTGACCGTGGGCGCCAACGGCGTGATCACAGTCGACCTGAAAGCCGACACCACGCTCGGTTTAGGCGAAGCGACCGGCGACGACGTCATCTACGAGCCGCTGAATCAGGGCGGTAACCTGGAGTGGACGGTGAGCGCTAGCAGCACCGTACCGGACAAGTACTTGCCCAGGCGTTAAGTTCGTAGCATTCCCTATCACAAGGGCGGCTTCGGCCGCCCTTTCTTTTATCTGGCACCCCCGTTAATGGCTACCCGCCTTGAGTCTGTGGCGCTGATCACGCTGCTGCTGCTGGCTGCAGTCTGCTATTGGCCGGGCCTGCGCGGGCCCTGGCTGTTTGATGACTACCCCAACATCCTGGAAAATGCCGTCATTCACGTGGATGGCCTGGACTGGCGGGCGCTATGGCGCGCGGCCTTTGCTGGCGAGGCAGGGCCTCTGGGCCGCCCGGTCGCCTACCTCAGTCTGGCACTGAACCACTCCCTTGCCGGCAGCACCGTAAGCGCTTTGCCCTTCAAGCTGACCAACCTCGGCATTCATCTGCTGAACGTGCTGCTGGTATGGGCGCTGGCCGGGCACATCGGCCGCCGCCTGTGGGCCACGCCGCAGGCCGCCGTGTTCGCGCTGGCCGCCGCGGCGTTGTTCGCGCTGCATCCGATCATGCTGTCCAGCGTGCTGTACGTGGTGCAGCGCATGAGCTCGCTGGCCGCCACCTTCAGCCTGGCGGCGCTGATCTGCTTCATCCGCGCACGTGCGAGCACAGAAAACGTAGGTCGGCTTAGCCCCGCGGGCGTAACCCGACAGGCCCCGCCTGAGGAAGGAAAGATGTCGGGTTACGCTGCGCTAACCCGACCAACGCGCCGGTTGATTGCGGGCCTGTACGCCACCGTCGGCGGGTTGTTGATCCTGCTGGGCGTGTTCACCAAGGAAAACGCCGTGCTCACGCTGCCGCTGGCGCTGCTGCTGGACGCGGCGCTGTTTCCGGCCGCCTGGCCGTGGCGCGGCTGGGATCGGCTGGCGCCCGTCATGCGGCGCTGGCTGTTACTGCTGGCGCTGGTGTTGGCGGCCGTGGCGGCGGTGCTGGCGGCGCGGCATTTTGCCAGCGGCTACGACGCCCGCGAATTCACGCTGCCCGAGCGCCTGCTTACCGAGGCGCGGGTGATGTGGTTCTACCTTGGCCTGATCCTGCTGCCGCGCATCAGCGCCTTTGGCCTGCACCACGACGACATTGCGCTGTCCACCGGCTGGCTGGTGCCGTGGACCACGCTGCCGGCGGTGCTGGGCCTGGCGCTGCTGGCAGGATTCGGCCTGTGGGCGCTGCGCCGCCGGCCGCTGCTGGGCATCGGCATTCTGTGGTTCCTGATCGGCCACAGCCTGGAGGGCAGTTTCATTGCACTCGAAATCGCCCACGAGCACCGTAACTACGTGCCCGTGTTAGGGCCATTTTTGCTGCTGGCGGGTGGTTTTTGCCACCTGTGGGTACGCCTGCCGCGGCGCCAGACGGCGCTAGTGGCCGGCGTGGTGGTGGCGGTGCTGGCCGGCACCACGGCGCTGCGCGCCAGCCAGTGGCAGGACGATTTCCATTTTTCGAGCTACGAAGTGGCGCATCATCCGGATTCGGCACGGGCGCGTAACGATCTGGCCTCGGATCTGGCACGGCTGGGCGACTTTGCCGGCGCGCAGCGCGAGGCCGAAGCCGCGGTGCGCCTGGCACCGGACGAGCTGGGCAACCGCATCAACCTGGCCAACATCGTGCTGGCGCAGGGTGGCACGCTGGCCGCCGACGCGCAGGATCGCATCGAAACCTTGCTGACAAGCCGCCCACTGTCGGCCTTCGGCACACTGACGCTCAAGCGCTACGCCGAGTGCATCCAGACCAACTGCAAACACCTGGCGCCGCACCTGGCGCACTGGCTGGCGGTGTATCTGGCATCCGACCAGCCGAAGTTCGACCAGTCATACGCCTGGTATCTGAACGGCCTGTCGCTGCGCGCCGCCGGTGATGTTCAGGCCGCGCTGAACGCCTTCGAGAAAGCCTTCGCGCTGGACGGCGGCTTTCTGCACCCGCTGTTCGAGCAGGCCAAGCTGTTCATGGCGCTTGGCCAGTGGGACAACGCCGCCTTCAATCTGGAGCGGATCAAGGTTGCCAACCGCACGGCGCCGGTGCGCCAGGACAAGGCCATCGCGGAGCTGGAAGCGGCAATCGCGCAGGGGCGCAGCGGCAAAGAGGCAGTGCGTATACTCGGCGACACTGCCGACTCGAAGCAGGAAACGCCATGAATTACCAAGACTTCATCACCATCGAACCGGGCAAGCGCGGCGGCAAGCCGTGCGTGCGGGGGCTGCGGATCACCGTCTACGACGTTCTGGATTACCTTGCGGCCGGCATGACGCCCGAACAAATCGTGGCCGAGTTCGATTACCTGACCCTGGACGATATCCGCGCCTGCCTGGCCTACGCGGCCGACCGGGAACGACACCAGCTTGTGCAGGGCGCGTGAAGCTGCTGTTCGACGAGAATCTGTCGCCGCGGCTGGTCGATGCCCTTGCTGGTCTGTTTCCGGGTTCGGCGCACGTGCATGGTGCGGGCCTGGGCAGCGCGACCGATGATGCGGTGTGGCATCACGCCCGTGAGCAGGGCTTCACGCTGGTCAGCAAGGACGCGGATTTTTACGAGCTGAGCCTGCTGCGTGGCCAGCCGCCGAAGGTCATCTGGATCAGGCGCGGCAATTGTTCAACAGCTCAGATCGAAACGCTTCTACGGACACAGGCGGGACGCATCGAGGCGATGCTCGGCGACCCCGAAGCCACCTGCCTCGCGCTCCTGTGATCGCCGGCTCGCCATACCCGGTCCGTTTGCTGGCCCTGATCGCCACCCTGGCACTGGTAGCGCTGGCCTACCTGCCCGGCCTGCGTGGACCGTTCGTGTTCGACGACTACCCGAACATCCTGAACAACCCGCCCGTGGCGGTGACGGAATTCACGCCACAGGCGCTGCACGCGGCGGCGGTTTCCAACACCAGCGGGCCGCTGGGCCGGCCGCTGGCGGCGCTGTCGTTCGGTATCGACCATTACCGGGCCGGGGGCTTTTACCCGCTGGCTTTCAAGCTGACCAATCTGGCCATCCATCTGCTGAATGTGCTGCTGGTGTATGCGCTGGCCGGGCGCCTGACGCGCCGGCTGGGCGCGCACGAGATAGCCCCGGCGGTGGCGCTGTTCTGCGCCCTGTTGTGGGGCCTGCACCCGCTGCAACTGACCAGCGTGCTGTATGTGGTGCAGCGCATGACCAGCCTGTCGGCGCTGTGTTTGCTGGCTGGCACGTGGCTGTGGCTGATCGGCCGCGAGCGCCTGACGGTGGGCCGGCGCGGCGGCCTGACAGCCATGATTTCCGGACTGGCGCTGGGCATGGGTCTTGGAGTGCTGAGCAAGGAAAACGCCGTCCTGCTGCCGCTGTATCTGGGAGTGATCGAGCTGTGTCTGTGGCGGCAGACAGGCACCACGCCGCAGCACGACCCGGGGCGCCGGGCGGCGACGCGGTTTTTCGTCGTCGCCCTTCTGGCGCCGCTGCTGGTCGGCCTGCTCATTTTCGCAGTCCAGCCGGGGCTGCTGCTGGATGGCTACGCCAGCCGGCCGTTCACGCTCGCCGAAAGGCTGATGACGGAGGCGCGCGTACTCTGGTTTTACGTCGGCCTCGTCTTGCTGCCGACGCCGGCCAGGCTGGGCCTGTACCACGACGACATCGCGCTGTCGACCGGCATGCTCGATCCGTGGACCACCCTGGTGGCGCTGGATGGCTGGCTGATTGTTCTGGTGGCGGCGGTCATGCTGCGT
>NZ_JBFIII010000088.1 GCF_041601295.1 Immundisolibacter sp. | reverse complement strand
GCCATGCCGGCGGCACAGGTCCTTGACCGCCATGCCGGCGTCGGCTTCACGCAGGAAGCCAATGATCTGCTCTTCGGAAAACCGCTTCTTCACGTCCAATCTCCTGGTCAGGTGGGATTGGACTCCAAATCGCCGTGCTACCCAAAACCGGGGGGACGTCGAGACCACGGTTCGGCCAGGGGTGCGGCTCGCGCCTTGGCGCACCGCAAACGAGCTACCCCCGCCGCTGATCAAAGCCACGCCCGAACTCCAGCGCGGCGAGGGTGTTGCGCAGGATTTCCACGGTGCCGCCGCCGACCGCGTAGCCGCGCCCGTCGCGCATCATCCGCTCCAGCGGCAGGGTGCGCGTGTAGCCGCTGTGGCCGTGAATTTGCAGCGCCTCGCTGGTAACCCGCTGCACCATCTCGTTGGCGTACAGCTTGGCCATGGTGGTGTCGCGCGGGTCCGGAAAACCGTCGCGCTCGCTGGTGGCGGCCCGGTACACCATCAGCCGGGCGGCGTGCAGCTGCGTCGCCATGTCGGCGATCTTCCACTGGATGCCCTGGAATTCCATGATCGGCCGGCCGAACTGCTCGCGCTGCTGGGCATACGCCAGCGCCGTGTCGTAGGCGCCTTGTGCCAGGCCGACGCAAATCGCGGCATTGCCGCAGCGCTCCGGCCCGAAGGCATCCATCAGGCGCTTGAAGCCGGCCGTGGAGTTGGGGTCGCCCGGCACCAGCAGGTTGGCCTTGGGCACCCGGCAATCGTCGAAGAACACCTCGCACTCGGGCGCGCCTCGGCCGCCCATTTTCTTGTCCGGTTTGCCCAGGTGCAGGCCCGGCGTGTCGCGGTCCACGATCAGCGCGCCGATACCGCGCGCGCCGCTGGACTCGCCAAAGCGGCACATCACCAGCAGATGCGTGCAGTAGTTGCCCAGCGTGGTGAAGCACTTGTGGCCATTGAGCAGGTAGGCATCGCCCACGTCCAAGGCGCGGGTGCGCAGATCCGTGACCGCCGAGCCGGCCTGTGGCTCCGAGATGCTGATGGCGATCAGGTGTTCGCCAGTGACGACGCCGGGCAACAGACGGCGCTTGATGGCCTCGCTGCCCAGCACGGTGATGGCCCGCGAGGGTCCGTGCACGGCGATCTGGCACACGCTGGCGGTGTTGAAGCAGACACGGGCGACTTCTTCCACCAGCAGGCAGGACTGGATGATGCGCCCGCCCGAACCGCCGTACTCGGGCGGAATCAGCGTGCCGAAGTAGCCCAGCTCGCCCAGCAAGCGGCGGTTGGCCTCCGGAAATTCCTCGTGCTCGTCCCAGTGCGCGGCGCGGGGCGCGAATTCGCGCTCGGCGAGCGTGCGCACCTGCGCGCGAAAGGCTTCCAGATCGTCATCCAGCCGAAAATCGCTCATTGTGGTGGTCTCCTACGCCCATACCCTGTCGCCGTAGGTCACATTAGCGCAGTCCTGGCGCCGTGCCTGTCACGTATCCGGTATTGCAGGGGTGTGGAACCTGGCGGTGCATGGGCTACTCGCCGTCGACAGGCCCCGTTTCGACAGTGCCATGCGCCGCCCAGAAGTCGGCAGGGCTGATGATCGGGTAGGACTGCGCCACGGCCAGCAGATCGCCGTCGCCGGTAATCAGGTAATCCGCGCCGCTGGTTTGCAGCGCCGCCAGCAAGGTACCGAGCACCGGCTGATCGTCGATGTCGCGCAAGACGACGCCTGCCGGTTCGGCGGGTTCGATCAGGTCACACTGGATGGCCAGCGCGTCGACCAGGTCGTCGATCTGAGTTGCGGACAGCCCGTGCCGATGCGCCAGTCGGGGCAGCACGCGACGCAGTTCCTCAAGGATGTAGTCGGACAGCAACACCTCGACTGAGCCACGTCGCCACGCGGCCACGATCTTGCCGGGGATGCTGCCCGGATAGGCAATGCCGGACAGCAAAACGTTGGTGTCCAGCACGACGCGCAGCGCGCCCATGCCGGTTCAGCGCGTTTTTTTCTGTGCCCGGACCTCGGCAACGGCGGCGTCGATTTCGACCAGCCCGTCCGCCTCGGGGACGGCCGCAAAGCCCGCCTCGATACGTTCGGACAAGGCATCGAAACGCGCCTGCATGCGGCGAATTCGCGCAAACAATTGGGCGTCCACCAGTGCGGCGACAGGCTTGCCATCCTTGTTGACGACGATGCTGTCGTGGCGGTATTGCACCCGGTTGAGCATGTCGCCGAGATTCTGGCGGAAGGTAACGGCGGTGGTTTCGGTAATCATGGTGGCCTCGCCATATTGATCATAATGGTCAGTATAACCAATCTGAAGCACACGCCTCGAAAGACGCAACGAACAAGGCGAGTGGATCGCTTTGCCGCGCTGGCCGGCTCCGGCACACTGCCAACCGGCGGGCGGCGCCGTGCCGCCAACACAACGATTGGGAGGAGTCATGGCAGAACAGCCCTTTCGCGGCCAGGTGGCCCTTATCACCGGCAGCTCGCGCGGCATTGGCCGCGCCACCGCCCTGCTGCTGGCGCGCCGCGGGGCGGACATTGCCGTCCATTACCGGCGCGACGAGGAAGCGGCGCTGGCCGTGTGCAGCGAGGCGCGCGCGGCCGGCGTGCGTGCCATCGCCGTGCAGGCAGATTTACGTGACCAGGAGGCGGTCGCGGAGGCGGTGGCACGGGTCGGCGCCGAGTTCGGCCGGCTGGACCTGCTGATCGGCAATGCCGCCTCCACCGCCTTCAAGCCGCTGCTGGATCTGGCCCCGCATAACGTGGGCATGACGCTGGACACCAGCGTGCAATCATTGCTGACGCTGGTGCGTTCGGCGGTGCCGCTGATGCAGGGGCGAACCGGCAACATCGTTACCGTGTCGGGCTTCGACACGGTGCGCTGCCTGCCGGGCCACGGCCTGCTGGGCGCGGCCAAGGCGGCTGTGGAGACGCTGACACGCTACCTGGCCACGGAACTGGCGCCGCTGGGTATTAACGCCAACTGCGTGGTGCCGGGTTTTGTGGCCACCGATTCGGCCCGCCTGTGGGCAGATAAACACGAGCCAGGCGGTTATGCCGCGGCGGCAGCCGAGTGGGTCAAGCGCACGCCACGCGGCCGGGTTGGCGATGCGGACGACATTGCGCGTGTGATTGCCATGCTGTGCTCGACCGACGCGCGCTGGATTACCGGGCAGGTGATCGTGGCCGATGGCGGGCTGACGCTGCGCTGAGCCGAATCGGAAAAGGACAGCCGCGGCTGTCCTATCTGGCGCGCCGCTCGTCCAGGCGCCGCGCCAGGTCTTCCAGGATCAGCTCGTACAGCCGATCGCCGAGCACCGCGTCCTCGACGCCGGGGTCGACGTTCGGGTTGTCGTTGACCTCGATCACCACCACCCGCTCGCCGGCCTGTTTGATGTCCACGCCGTAGAAGCCGTCGCCGATCAGGTTGGCGGCGGCGAGTGCGGTTTTTACCACTTGCGGCGGGGCATCCTCCACCGCCACGGTACGCGCCCCGCCTTCCGTGAACTGGCCATCGGCACCGTGTTTGACGATCTGCCAGTGGTGCTTGGACATAAAGTACTGGCAGGCAAAGATCGGCTGGCGGTTCAGCACGCCGATGCGCCAATCAAATTCCGTATAGACAAACTCCTGCAGCAGGATGAGGTCCGACTCGCGCAGCAGCTCGCGGGCGTATTGCTCCAGCTGCTGCCGGTTCTCGGCCTTGTGCACGCCACGCGAGAACGAGCCATCGGGGATCTTGACCACTGCCGGGTAGGTCACCGCATCCGCCGGCAGGCTTTCAAGCTGGCCCTTCTGCAGGACCCGCGTGCGCGGCACCGGCACCCGGTTGGCGCTGAGCAACTCGTGCAGGTAGACCTTGTTGGTGCACTTGACGATGGAGTCCGGGTCGTCGAGCACCGCCATGCCCTCGGCCTGCGCGCGCTTGGCAAAGCGGTAGGTGTGGTGATCGATGGCGGTGGTCTCGCGGATGAACAGCGCGTCATACTCGGCCAGGCGGCCGTAGTCCTTGCGCACGATGAGGTCGACCGACAGATCGAGTTTTTTGCCGGCACGGATGAAGCGCTGCAGACCGCGGGCGCTGGTCGGTGGCAATTTCTCGGTCGGGTCATGCAGGATGGCGATGTCGTAGCGGGCCAGTTCGCGCACCCGTGGCGAGCGCCAGCGTTTGCTGACGTAGGCCTCGAAACCGGCGATGAACAGCGCTTGCTGCTCGGCCGGGATGGCGCTGAGCGAAAGCGGCCGGATGGCGCTGATACGCCACTTGCTGTCATGTTCGAACTGCACCCGCAGCAGCGGGCACGGGAACAGGTCAAAGATTTCCTCGGCCAGATTCTGCAACGCGTCGTCAGCGCAGCGCCCGAAGTAGATGTCCATTTCGAACTCGTCACGACCGGCTTCGCCGGCCACCCGCCGCGACAGCGACTTGTGCACCTGGCTGTCCAGATCCTCGGCGCCCAGGCTGTAAATGGCCTTGGCCGACAGGTCGGTGATGGCGCGCATGGCCGGGATTACCCGGTGCCGGCGCGCCTCGGCCAGCAGCGAGCAGTAATAGCCCAGGCTCAGGTAGCGGTAACCGCGACACAGGTTCAGCACCCGCACGTCGCGCATCTTCTGGTAATCGGGGGTGGCCAGGTAGTCCTGCACGGTAACCACCAGGGCCGCGGGAAAGTGCGCCAGCCAGTCGCGCCGGTGTTCGACCACCACCAAATGTATCGACATGGAGTTCTCAGGTCCCGGTTGCGGCGGTCAGTTCATTGGCTTGCGCCCGGCGACGGATCACCAGCGCGGCGCGCTGGCCGGCCTTGCCGTAGCGCGCCATGCGCTGGAAGTCCTTCTTCAGGATCGGCATGTTGATGCAGTCCATGCGGGTTTTGCCGGCTTCGTCATCAACGAACGGATCGTGCACATAGATGTAGTGCTCGTCGAAGCCTGTGACCACCACCCAGTGCGGAAATTTCTCGCGGTAGATGCGGTAGGAGCTGATCAGCACGATGGGGATACCCCCATCCTCGAACGCGACTTGCAACTGATCCAGGCTTACGGTTCCCCGATGCAGCGGCACCGGCAGGGCTCGCAACTGGTCCAGAAAATCCTCCTGGACCAGTTCGATGACGACTTTCTTGTCGAGGCTGCGCACGGAATCGACAAACAGGGCGCGACGGTCCTTAACGTAGACCTCGACATCAAACCCGCGTTGCCAGGCTGCCAACGCCATCCCGTAGGGCCCGCAGCCGCCGTGGCCCGAAGTCATGAACACGGTGGTCGACTCGCGCCACAGGCGCAGTTCGAGCTTGCGATTGTTCGCTTGCTCGGGGCGCAGCGCCTTCATCGCCATCATCAGTACCGCCGGACCGCAGGTGAAATCGAGCGTCTGCTTGTAGTACGGCACCGGCACCAGGTCGGGCTTGAGGTGCGGGGCGAGCCGTTTTTCGTAGCGCAGGGCTTCGACGTGATCTTCGTAGTAATCCTCGAGCACGCCGAAGCGACGGTAACCGCGCGCCTCATACAGCCGGATAGCAGCCGCGTTATCGGGTCGAACTTCCAGGCGCAGGGTCACGCACTCGCGCGCCAGGGCGTTCTTCTCGCAGGCCTCCAGTAGCCTGTGACCCAGGCCCTGGCGCTGGCGTCCGGGGTCGATCGCGAACGAGTAGAGGCGCCCCAGCGAGGTGCCGGCATTGAACAACACCATGCCGTAGCCGCTCAGCTTCTGGTCCTGTTCGCTAACCAGTGTGACGGCCTGGCCACGCGTCAGCAGGTGGCGAAAACTACGCCGGCTGAGGCGGTCAATGTCAAAGCAGCGAGTCTCGATCGCTACCAGGGCGTCCAGGTCGTCGAGCGTGGCGGGGCGGATCATGTCCAGGGGCAGTTCACAGCGTGGCGTACCGGCATTGTACGACCCGGATCAGGGCACAGATGGCGCACTTGCTAGAATGCCGGCTAATCTGTCGCTGAGTCCCTGTCCATGACCCGAAACCGATGTGCACTTACCCTCGCGTTGGCCCTGCTGGCCGCCACTCCGGCAGCCGTTGGCGCGCCCGCTGAGGCGAACCCGCCGACCGCCGAGGTGCTCGACCCGGTGCAGGCATTGCGCGTCTTGAAAAAAGAACACGAAGCCCTGCTGGCGCAACAGCCGACGCTGCAGGATGCCGCGGCGCAGGCCGACGTACTGGCCAATCACAACCGGCAACTGGAACAACAGCTACAGACCCTGCAAGCCCAGTTGGACGGACTGCGCGGCGAACTGGTGGCCTTGCAAACGGACGAACGGCGCCAGTGGCTGGTAATCGGCGCCGGGGTGCTGGGGGCGGGCATGCTACTTGGTTTGATTCTGCCCGCTCTGCGCTGGCGTCGACGACCACGTCGGGGCGGTTTTCATTGATTGGCGGGAAACTGTCGGACGCTGAATGAGTATCAGCATCAGGACATTTTTTGACAAGAAAATTATTAATAATTAATTACTTACATTAACGGCTGCCGCATCGGCTCTGGCCAGAGCCCGAATTTTCAAACCTACCTAGCGTTTCCCTAGGCGCCCGCCGCGCCCTCTGCTAAGGTATCGGCGCCGCCAGTGCGCGGCAGCTCCAACCCAAGCTGTGCATGACTTCAAGTTCACCCTTTCGGCTCAAGGGCAGCCTTGTGACGCTGTCAATCCTGAAGCCGCTGAGCACCGATTTGTCCGCGATCGACGCCGGCCTTACCGCCAAGGTGGCGCAGGCGCCGGCGATGTTCGACCGCGCCCCGCTGCTGATCGACCTCGGCGATTTTGAGCAGGCCGAGGCACTGGACCTTGCCGGATTGCGCGCGTTGGTCGCCCGCCACGGCTTCGTACCCGTAGCGGTACGCGGGGGCGGAGAAACAGTCGCCGCAGCGGCCGCAGCGGCCGGTTTTGGCTTCCTCGGCGAAACACGCCTGCCGCCGGAGGCCGAAACCGCGCCCGACCCAGATCCGGCGACCGAGCCGGCGTCAGAGGCGGAGGCGCAACAGACCGACGCCGCACCCGCACCAACGCGGGTGGTGACCCAGCCGGTGCGATCGGGTCAACAGGTGTATTCGCGCGGTGACCTGGTGGTGCTGGCGGCGGTCAGTCCCGGCGCCGAATTGCTGGCCGATGGCCACATTCACGTCTACGGGCCGCTGCGCGGCCGCGCGCTGGCGGGCTTACGCGGCAATACCAGCGCCCGTATCTACTGCCGCGCCCTGGAGGCGGAGATGATCGCCATCGCCGGCTGCTACCAGGTGGCTGACGACATTGATCCGGCGCTACACGGCCAACCGGCGCAGGTGTACCTGGAAGGCGAAGATCTGATCATAAATGCGCTCTGAATCATTTCCGCTCTTACAAAACAATCCGTACAGAGGACAACGCCTTGGCACGCATTATCGTCACCACCTCCGGCAAGGGTGGGGTGGGCAAAACCACCACCAGTGCCGCGTTTGGCACGGGCCTAGCATTGCGCGGACACAAGACCGTGGTCATCGACTTCGACGTCGGCCTGCGTAATCTGGACCTGATCATGGGCGTCGAGCGGCGCGTGGTTTATGACTTTGTCAACGTCATCCACGGGGAAGCTCAGCTGCACCAGGCGCTGATTCGCGACAAGCGCGTGGAAGGGCTGGCGATCCTGGCGGCATCCCAGACCCGCGACAAGGACGCTCTTACCCTGGACGGCGTGCAGCGGGTACTGGACGAACTGGCCAAAGAATTCGACTACATCGTGTGCGACTCGCCGGCAGGCATAGAGAAAGGCGCGCATCTGGCCATGTACTTTGCTGACGAGGCGCTGGTCGTCACCAACCCCGAAGTGTCTTCGGTGCGCGATTCGGACCGCATTCTCGGGCTGCTGGCCAGCAAGACCCGTTGCGCCGAACAGGGCGGCCGGGTACGCGAACATCTGGTAGTCACGCGCTACTGCCCGAAGCGAGTCGGCAAGGGTGAGATGCTGAGCCTGGACGACGTTGGCGACATTCTCGGAATACCGCTGCTGGGCGTGATCCCGGAATCGGCGACCGTGCTGGCCGCCTCCAACGCCGGCACGCCGGTGATTCTGGACGCCAACACCGACGCCGCGCTGGCCTACTCCGACACCGTGTCGCGTTTTCTTGGTGAGCAGAAACCGCTGCGCTTCGTAACCGAAGAGCGCGGTTTGCTGCGACGACTGTTCGGCGGAGGGCGGGCGTGAGAATCTTCGAATTCCTGCGTAGCGGACGCAAACCGAGCGCCTCGGTCGCCAAGGAGCGGCTGCAAATTGTCATCGCCCATCAGCGGCGCGAGAACAGTCGGCCGGCATATTTCGTTGATCTGCAACGCGACCTGCTTGAAGTGGTCCGCCGTTACGTGAAGGTGGACGACAGCGCCGTCAAGGTGGACGTCGACCGCCAGGCCGACTGCGACATTCTGGAGCTGAACATCACGTTGCCGGACTCACCGGCGGGCGCTCGCGGTTGATGCGGCCTTCGCCGACCGGCTCAGCGGCCGGTGCTTGCGAGCGCAAGTGGCGGCAGGCCAAAAGCGGCGTTCAGCCAATCCGCCACATGCTCGGCGATCGGCGCCTGTGCAGCCGCCGTGGGGTGGATGCCATCTTCCAGAAAAGCCGTCGGGTCGGTGGCGATCGGTGCCAGCAGAAACGGCAGCAGCGGTGCGCCGGTGTCATCGGCCACCTGCCGGTACATGGTTCGAAACTGGCGCGTGTAGACGGGGCCAAAGTTTGGCGGAATTTCCATGCCAATCAGCCCGGCGCGGGCGCCGCTCGCCTGCACCTGGCCGATGATGGCGCGCAGATTGTCACCCGTGGTGGCAAGTGGCTGGCCGCGCAGGGCATCGTTGGCGCCCAGTTCGACCAACACCAACACCGGCTGCTCGGCGGCCAGCAGCGCCGCCAGGCGGGCCCGCCCGCCGGCACTGGTGTCGCCACTGATGGCTGCGTTGACCACGGTCCAGGGCAGCTTGTGCTGGTGCAGCGCCGTGGCGAGCCGCTGCGGCCAGGCCGCGCCTGAGGGCAGCCCGTAGCCCGCGCTCAGACTGTCGCCGAGCACAACGATAGACCCAGGCGGCAGAGTCGGAGCGGCCTGAGCGAAACCCACCCACAACAGGAGACAAATGCTTGTGATACGCGCCCAGGGGGTCGCCAAATGGGTTACCTCGCCGCAAGGAAGGCTGGACATATTACAGCCCGTCGACCTGGCTATCGAAGCCGGTGAACGCTGCGCCATCGTCGGCCCATCCGGCAGCGGCAAGACCACGTTACTGGCGCTGTTGGCCGGGTTGGACCTGCCGAGCGCTGGCCGCCTGTGGCTTGCCGGAGCCGAGCTGACGGCTCTTGATGAAGACGCCCGCGCCGCCCTGCGCCGGGGCCACGTCGGCTTCGTATTCCAGAATTTCCAGTTGCTCGGTAACCTGACTGCGCTCGACAACGTGGCCCTGCCGCTGGAGCTGCGTGGCGAGCGTAATGCCCGCGACCGCGCCCGCGAAATGCTCGATCGGGTCGGACTGGCCGAGCGCGCCCAGCACTATCCACCCACCCTGTCCGGTGGCGAACAGCAGCGTGTGGCGCTGGCGCGCGCCTTTGTCGGTCAGCCGCAGGTGCTGTTCGCGGACGAGCCAACCGGCAGCCTCGACGCCGCCAGCGCGGCAGGGGTGCTGGAGTTGATGCTCGACCTGAATCGCGAACGCGTTACCACCCTGGTGGTAGTCACTCACGACGAGGCGCTTGCCGCTCGCGTCGACCGGCGACTCACACTCAATGCCGGGCGCCTGGTTGAGTAGTCCCGGCATGAGCGAACTGCGCACCGCCGGCCGCTTGCTGCGCGGCGAACTGCGACGACCTGACCCGTTGCTGCTGGCCATGTTGCTGGCGGTGGTCATAGGCGTCGCGGCGCTGACCAGCGTCAGCGGTTTCGCCCAGCGCGTCCAGGCCGCTATCGACGCCCGCGCCGCGGTTCTGCTGGGCGGCTCGGTACAGGTCACGGAGCAACGGGACTTGCGGTCGGTCGCGGCGGGCCTTCCGGCAAGCTTGCGTCCGGCGGCCACGGTTCTGGAACTGCCCACCATGGCTTCAGCAGCCGACCGCCTGCGTCTGGTTGAGCTCAAGGCTGTCGATGACGCCTATCCGCTGCTCGGCGAGCTCGTGATCGACGGCCATGGCGCGCAACACGCTCCGGCAACCGGAGAGCTGTGGGTGGAACCGGTGCTGCTGGCGCAACTGGGCATCGGCATCGGCGATCGCATTGACCTGGGTTACAGCGTGTTTACCGTGGCCGGCACCATTGCCAACGAACCGGACCGCGTGGCCGGCGCCTTCAGCATCGGCCCACGGGTTCTGATGAATTTGTCCGACCTGCCAGCAACGCGTCTGGTGTCAGCGCAAAGTCGCGTGCGTAGTCGGCTGCTATACGACCCACCGGCGGCCAGCCGCAGCGCCTTGCTGGCGCAGCTCAAAGCCGCGCTGCCGGACCAGCTTGCCGTAGAAACCGCCAAAGATGGCATCCAAGAGACCCGCGACATCACGCAGCAAGCGACCGACTTCCTGCGTCTGGTGGCCCTGGCGGGTGTCGTGCTGGCGGCGGCGGCGGTGGTACTGGCCACAGCCAACCTGACCGAGCGCCGTCTGCTGACTGCGGCCACGCTGAAGGCTCTGGGCGCCAGCCAGCGGCTGATACTGCTGACCTACGCCGGTTTGATAACAACCGTTGCGCTTTTGGGCGGCCTGCTCGGGGCCGCCGCCGGCAATGCGCTCGAGCGGCTGCTGCCGCTGCTGCTGAGCGGACTGATACCCCCGGATCTGCCGCCAGCCAGTTTTGGTGTACTGCCTGTAGCCGTGCTGCTGGCGTTGCTGGTCAGCCTTGCTGTCGCCACGCCACCCCTGATGCGCCTGGGCAGCACGCCGCCCGTGGCGGTGCTGCGTGCACCCAGTGGGGGCGGCGGGGGTTTCGCGGGGGTTGAAGGCTGGGGTCTGGTCCTGGCTCTGCTGCTGTGCGCTGGCGTGTATGGATGGCTCAGCGGGAGTGTCGACCGCGGGTTGGTGGCACTGGGCCTGCTGCTGGCGGCGGCCGCGCTGTTCGGCTTGGGCGCGCGTCTGCTGGCGCTGCTGGCACGCCGAATGTCAGGGGCCGGGCCGTTTGCCTGGCGTTACGCGACGGCGGCATTCGGCCGCGCGCCCATGCATACCGTGCTCGCGGTGGCGGCGCTGGGATTCGGCGTACTGGCGATCCTGGCGCCGGCACTGGTGGAAGCCGATTTGTTACGGCAGTGGCAATTGCGCGTGCCAGTGGAAGCCCCGAACCGGTTCCTGATCGACGTGCAACCCGACCAGCGTGACGAAGTGCAGCGCATGCTGGTCGACGGTGGTGCGCAGGGTGTGGACCTGCGGCCCATGGTGCGAGCGCGCCTTAGCGCCATCGATGGCCAGCCGCCAAAACCGGCCACAGGGATGCGGGCGCGCCGCTACCTGGACCGCGAGAACAACCTTACCTGGCGCGCCGACCCCGAACCCGACAACCCGCTGCTGGCCGGCCGTTGGTGGAGCGATCCGGTCGCAGACCCGTCAACACCAGCGCAAATCTCGGCCGAGGACGAGTGGGCGCAGGCCCTGGGCGTGGGCCTGGGCAGCACCATCACCTTCGAAGTGAGCGGCCAGCAGGTTACCGGCGTCATCACCAGCCTGCGCGAGGTCCATTGGGAGAGCCTGCGCAGTAACTTCTTCGTGGTCTTTTCGCCCGGTGCCCTGGACGCGTTGCCGGCGACCTACGTCACCAGCTACTACATAGCCCCCAACAAAGCCGACGCGTTGCTGCGCACCCTGGTTCAGCGCTACCCCAACCTGACGGCGATTGATCTTGACGCCATGACCAGCACCCTGCAGGACATGGTGTCGCGCCTGAGCCGCGCCACCGGGTTTCTGGCCGGCTTCACCGTGCTGGCCGGGCTCGCCGTCCTGCTGGCCGCCGTCCTGGCCGAGCGCAGCCGTCTGCTGACCGAAGCGGCGGTGCTGCGCACTCTGGGTGCCAGCCGCCGCCAGCTGGGGACCATCTATACCCTGCGTTTTGCCCTGCTGGGCGGTGCCGCGGCCGTACTCGGGAGCGGCGTGGCGCTGGCTGCCGGCGCGGTGGCCTGCGTGCGCTTTCTCGACATTCCCTACCAGCCGAGCGCCTGGCCGATTCTAGCCGCCATACTGCTGAGCACCGCGCTGGTGACTGTAACCGGGACGCTTGGCGTGCGGCAGGTGTTGTCCACTCCACCGATGCAAAGCCTGCGCAGCACCTAGTACCTCAAGCTATAAGTTTGCGTACATGCCCAGACACGCATCCGCGCACCGAGTGCGCGAAGCAAACCACCGCAATAGCCGCAGCTATTGCGAGGATGAGCGACAAAGCACCCGGTGATGCGGGGCGGGTCGAACATGG
>NZ_JBFIII010000087.1 GCF_041601295.1 Immundisolibacter sp. | reverse complement strand
GCCGGTGCCGGTCACGACGCTCGCCCAGCCTCTGCTCGAGCAGCGCCAGTGCGGATTCGACAAGCGCGTGCATGGCATCGATCGGCCGATTATAAGCGGCCAGGTAGTCCGCCACCGGGTAGCTCAACTTCAAGCCGGCACCGCCAGCGGAAAAATCCATCTCGGTGACCGATACCAAGTGCTGGTCGGTCACTGCCAGGGCCTGCCGGGTCTGCTCGCGCAACGCCGCCAACGGTTGCTCTAGCATGGAGGCGATTGCCGGGTCGGCGGCAGCGGCCTTGGCGAACGCCCGGCTCATTCGCTCGAAGCTGGCGAGCGCCTGGGCGGTCAGCCCCATCAAGGCACCCTGTTGCTCCGGCAGAATTCGCCCCTGCACCAGATACAGGGCACCGAAGCCGCGCAACTGGCCGAACAACTCGGTGGTTTGCGGCAGCTCGATCAGCGCAGCGGTCATCAATGCAGAGGTTTGCAGAAGCGGATCCCGAGACAGCTCGAAATGATCGAGCAAGGCATCCTCGATCAGCAGGCTGGACGCGATCAGTTGCGTATGCCGTTGCATGCTCTGCCTGGCCTTGATGCTGCCCTGGCCGATCTCTTCGAACAGTGCGCGCCATTGCTCGCGCACCTGCTGCAAAGCGGTCAATAGATCCGCTTCGACCTCGGCCGCGCGCAGCGTCTGCTCGCAGGCCTCGAAGCTACGCTGCAGCTCGGCCTGCTTGGCCAGGCGGGCCTGCTGCAGACTGCTGTCGCCGCCGAGAACAATGGTGGCCAGAGCGCGATGCTGCTGGGTCAGCGCAACCACGTCCAACAACGCCTGCACCGGCGCAATACCACGCAGTTCGCGCTCGGCCTGACGTCCACTATTGAGCGCACCCAGCACATAGAGGATGGTCGGCACGACGACCAGGGCGAGGGCCAATACCCCGAGCAAGACGAACTTACCGGAGAAGGAAATACGTTCGAGCGCTTTCATGGAAGGACTCCCAGCGTGTTGTCAGGACGCGCGAGGAGGCTCGGCAGTCCCGCTTTTACGGTTATTGTTTTCGGCTTTTTTCGGGCGAGAAGTCTCACGGCCGTCAATGGCCCCATGGCTAACGGTGAGGATGGAAGACGGCCCTCGCCTATGCGCAAGGGCCGGAACGCTGGCGCTACAGCTTCAAGGAACCCAGCAACCCCTCGAGAAAGCGCTCGCCGGCGTCCAGCTGGCTGACTTCGATGAATTCGTCGGGCTTATGCGCCTGTTGAATGGAGCCCGGCCCGCAGACCACCACGGGTACATTCAGGCGCTGGCTGAACAGGCCGCCCTCGGTACCGAAGGATACTTTCGCGCTGCCGGTATCCGCCGGGGCGAAGTTCTTCAGCAGGCGCACGGCTTCCACGCTGGGGTGGGTATCGAGGCCGGGGTAGACGTTCAGGGTCTCGATCTCGATAGCGGCGACGCTGGACAAGCGCTTGGCCTCGCGCACGATTGTCTCGGCCCGTTCACGCATCTGATCGAGAAACTGATCGAGGTCGTCGGCCGGCAGGTTGCGCACTTCGAAATCCAGGCTGCACAGGTTCGGCACTATGTTCAGGGCCTTGCCGCCGACGATTTGCCCGACATGCACGGTGCTGTAGGGCACGTCGTAATCCGCATCCTGCGCGCCCTGCTCCTGCAAGCGCTGCTGGCTCTGGCGTAGCGCGGCGATAAAATCGCAGGCCACATGTATGGCGTTGACCGAGCGCGGCGCCAGGGACGAGTGCGCTTCCTGGCCATGGCAGAAGGCGCGGTAGGAACCCTTGCCCTTGTGGCCGAGGACGAACTGCATCTCGGTCGGCTCGCCGACGATGCACAGGAACGGCCGCAACGGCGCCAGGTGCAACACGTCGAGCAGGCGGCGCACACCGACGCAGCCGATTTCCTCGTCATGCGACAGCGCCAGTTGCAACGGCCGGCTCAACGAGGCGTCGGCGGCCTCGAGCATGGCGTCGATCGCCAGGGCGATAAAGCCTTTCATGTCGCAACTGCCGCGGCCGTAGAGCCGCCCGTCCTTCAGCGTCGCCTGGAACGCCGGCACGCTCCAGGCCTGGCCCGCCGCGGGCACCACGTCGGTGTGCCCGGACAGCAGGATCCCCGGCACCTCGCGCGGGCCGGTGCTGGCGAACAGATTGGCCTTGCGCCCGCTCTCGTCCTTGACGATCAAGGACTCGATGCCCTTGCTCAGCAGCAGCTCGCGCACATACTCGATCAACGCCAGGTTCGACTCCGAAGAGACGGTGTCGAAGGCGATCAGCCGTTTGAATATCTCCAGGACACGGGGTTTCACGAGGCCTTGCTCCGCTGCATGAATGAGGTGGCGAACCGACGGATATGAAAGGGTTCGATGGCGGTGCTGGTGCTGCCGGTACTGATCAGCTCGGCCATCACGTCCCCTACTCCCGGCCCCAGCTGGAAACCATGGCCGCTGAAGCCGAAGGCGTAATACAGGCCATCGACCGTGCTACTGGGGCCCATCACCGGCAGGGAGTCCGGCAGATAGCTTTCGATGCCGCTCCAGGTGCGGATGATGTTCAGGTTGGCCATGTGCGGCACCAGCCGGCGCATCTGTTGCAATTGCTTGAGCAAGCTCTGCGGCTCGAAATGGGCGCGGCGGTTGAGCATGTCCGGCTTGCTGTGGTTACAGCCGCCGATGATGATGTTGCCGCGCGGAATCTGCCGGAAATACAGCACTTCCTCGGGGTGTTTGGTATACACGCCGATCACCGTCTTCAGTGCATAGGGCACCGGCTCGGTGACCGACATCTGCGGGCCCTTGCTGACCAGCGGCACTGGCTCGGCGAACTGCGCGGAGAGCGTCTCGCCCCAGGCGCCGGCGGTGATCAGCAACTGCTCGGCGCGGTACTCGCGGCCGTCGCTGGTACTCACCCGGAACTGCCCGCCGACCTTCTCTACGCCAGTCACCTCGCAGCGCTCCTCGATGATCGCACCGGCGCGGCGCGCGGCGCGGGCGAAGGCCGGTGCGGCGAGACGCGGGTTGGCGTGACCATCGTGCGGCGCATAGGAGCCACCCTTGACCTCGGGCCCTAAAAACGGGAAGCGCTGGTGCAGCTCGCGCCCGCTGAAGATGCGCAGGTCCAGCTCGCGCGCCTCGGGCGCCGCGGCATAGGCCTCCAGCTCGGCGATCTCGTCCTCGCGGTAGCACACGCGCATGTGCCCGCTGGCAATGAATTCGAGGTCGTCGTCGATCAGTTGCGGCAGGCGCTTCCACAGCGCGAAGGAGCGGTTGGCCAGCTCCAGCTGGCCGAGGAAACGGCCCTGGCGGCGCACGTTGCCGAAGTTCACCCCGCTGGCGTACTGGCCGATCATGTCGCGCTCGAGGAGGATCACCGACTTGCCGCGCTGACGCAGGAAGAATGCCGAAGCCGCGCCCATCAGGCCACCGCCGACTATCAGTACATCGGTTTGTTCCACGCTCACAGCGGCACCTCATCGACTAGCTTGATTTCCTCGGTCAGCATCGACAGCGGCTTGACCGGCGCCTGACCGCGCTGACGGCCGACCAACTCGACCGCGACGCCAGCCGCCGCGGCGATCACCTCGGCGCCGGCCTGGGAGCAGTAGCGACCCTGGCAGCGGCCCATGCCGACCCGGCTGAAGGCCTTGGCGCGATTGACCTCGCAGGCGCCCTTCTCGCGGACCACGGAGCGCAACTCGCCAGCCGTGATCATCTCGCAACGGCAAACGATCGCCTCGTCCGCCAAGGCCTTGGCCTGCGCTGCCGGCCAGGGAAACGCCTGATAGAGCCCACTACTGAACTTGTCCATCACCGTCAGGACGCGACGCTGCAAGGCGAGCGCCTCGCCATGCACCGGTTGTTGCAGATCCTGCAACAGGGCCAGCGCAACCAGGCGCCCGGCATGTTCCGCCGCATCGGCGCCACGGATCCGCGTGCCATCGCCAGCGGCGTACACGCCACTGACCGAAGTGCGCCCTTCTTCATCGGTATCCAGCACCCACTGCTGCGACACCTCATGGAAACGCATACGGCAACCGGCGAGGTCGGCCAGCTGGGTTTCCGGACGCAGGTGATAGCCCAACGCGACTGCATCGCAGTCGAACTCCAGGCTGTCGCCGTGGCTGGTGCGCACACGCACCGCGCTGACGCCGCTGGTCGCATCGCCCAACACCTGCAGCGGTTCGACGCCCAAATGGACGGGAACCCTGGCGAGGTGGAGCTGCGCCAGCAGTTTCATCCCGGTGAACAGCAGTCCGGGTCGGGCGAGCAGCTTTGGCAAGGCCGCGATGCGCTTGCGCAGCGGCGAAGTATCCAGCACCGCGGCCACCGTGGCGCCGGCCTTGAGGTACTGGCTGGCGACCAGATACAGCAGCGGCCCGCTGCCCAGGAACACCACCTTACGGCCGATCGACACCGCCTGCGCCTTCAGCGCTATCTGCGCCCCGCCCAGGCTGTAAGTGCCTGCCAGCTGCCAACCCTCGATCGGCATCAGCCGATCGGTGGCCCCGGTGCAGAGAATCAGCGCATCGTAAGCGACGCTCGTGTGCTTGCCCTGGCTGACGCAGCACAGCTGGCCCGGCGTCAGGCTCCACACCAGGGTGTCCGGCCGGTAATCGATCTGCTCGCGCAGGCGGTCGAAGCTCTGGTGCAGCGCCCTGGCCTTCTCCGCCTCGCTACCGTACAGGGTGGCGTAGTCGCGGGTGAAACCCTCGGGCTGGCGGCGATAGATCTGCCCGCCATCGCGGCGGTTCTCATCCAGCAGAATCGGCCTGATTCCAGCTGCCACCAGGGTCTCGGCGCAGCGGGTGCCTGCTGGACCGGCACCGACAATCACCACCCGCAAGCTGTCCTTCTGCAGATTTTTCAGCCGCGCAGTGGCCATACCGCCTCCGGTTGCTTGGTGACTATATCCAGCCCCTCGCGGACTTCGTTGGAACACGCGCGCAGACGCTCGCCGCTACGGGTCCAGACCCAGCAGTCCTGACAGGCGCCCATTAGGCAGAAGCCGGCGCGTCGGCCCGGGTCGAATTCCGACTGGCGCAGCGCCGACACTCGGGTCAATAACGCAACCATCAGGGTGTCGCCCTGCAATGCCTCGAAGGGCTCGCCATCGACCAGCAGCCTGACCGTTGGCCGCTCACGCTCGGCCAAGCGTACGAAACGCGCATTCATGCCCAGCTACCCACTAGCTTCATGCTGTTCACACCGTCCTGCGCCTTGAGCAGATCGGCACCGGTGTGATGACAGAGAATCTCACTACCGCCGGCAATATTGTGGCGCGGTGGTGCACTGCGATTGCACACCCCGTCGATGCGCACCGGGCAGCGATCGAGGAACGGGCAGAGATGCGCGTCGCTGGCCGGCTCGCCGATCGGCGGCAGCCAGCCTTTAGCGGCCCCGCAGTTTTCCAGCCAGCCCTGGCGCAGCTCCGGCACCGAATTGGTCAACAGGTTGGTGTAGGGATGGAACGGCGCCTGGACGAACGCCTGCTGATCGCCGGCCTCGACCTTGTGGCCGCTGTACATCACCACGATGTCATCGCACAGCGCACGTACGGTGGAGATGTCATGGCTGATGAACAGGTAGGAGACTCCCAGTTCGCGGCGCAGGTCGCGCAACAGTTCGAGGATCGCCGCGCCCACCACCGTATCCAGCGCCGAGGTCACTTCGTCACAGAGGATCAGATCCGGCTCCGCCGCCAGCGCCCGCGCCAGGTTGACGCGTTGCTTCTGGCCACCGGACAACTCGCCGGGCCGGCGTTGCGCAAGGCTGGCCGGCAACTGTACCAACTCCAGCAACTCGGCCACCCGACGCTGCTGCTGCGCACCCTTCATGCCGTGATAGAAACGCAGCGGGCGGCCGAGGATCTGTTCGATGCTGTGCCGTGGGTTCAGCGCCGTATCGGCGTTCTGGAAGACGAACTGAACGCGGCGGAACTGCTCGCGGGTACGCCCGGCCAGCGTCCTGCTGAGCGGCTGGCCGTCGAGCAGGATATGTCCGGCCGAGGTTGGCGCCAGGCCGGCGATGGCCTGCGCCAGGGTGGTTTTCCCCGATCCCGACTCGCCGATCACACCGACCGCCGCACCGCGTCGGATCTTCAGATCGACATCCTGCAGTACCTTCTTGGTGCCGTAGCAAATCTCCAGACCGTGGATGTCGAGCAGCACATCCTCTTCCGCCGAAGCTGCCTCTTGATCGCCCGCACCCTGGCGCGCCGCCGGCCTTATCGCGGCCAGCAGGCTGCGGGTATAGGGATGTTCTGGCGCTGCCAGGATCTGTTCGGTAGGGTTGTTTTCCTGGATCTGGCCGTCGCGCAGCACGACGATACGGTCGGCCATCTGCGCCACCACCGCCAGGTCGTGGGAGACGTAAATCGCCGTGGTACCGCGTTCACGGACCACCTTCTTGAACGCCCGCAGCACTTCGATCTGGGTCGTGACATCCAACGCCGTGGTCGGTTCGTCGAGGATCACCAGTGCCGGATCGGTGATCAGCGCCATCGCCGCCATCAGCCGCTGCAACTGCCCACCCGAGACCTGGTGCGGATAGCGCGCGCCGATGCGTTCGGGCTCCGGCAGCGCCAGCTCGCGGAACAGCTCGACGGCCTTGGCCTGCGCCTGCTTGCGCGACAGAACGCCGTGGATCAGCGCGCTTTCGATCACCTGATCCATGATGCTCTTGGACGGATTGAATGCCGCGGCCGCGCTCTGCGCGATATAAGCCACGGTGCGCCCGCGCAGCTTTGCCAGCTGGGCATTCGACAGTTTCAGCACGTCGACATCGCCGACCCGCACCGAGCCGCCGACGATACGGCAACCCGAGCGGGCATAGCCCATCAGCGACAGCGCTATGGTGCTCTTGCCGGAACCGGACTCGCCGATCAGCGCCAGTACTTCGCCTTTGTTCAGGCTGAAATCGGCACCGTGCACGATCGGTACATCGATACCCTCTTCGTTACGCGCGGCTACGCGCAGGCCGCTTACCTTGACGATTTCGTTCATCTCACTTCTCCGTCTCGCGCTTGGATCGCCCGCCGAAGCTGTCGATGAGCAGGTTGACCCCCATGGTCAGGGTGGCGATGGCGACCGCCGGTGCCAGCACGGCCGGGGCACCCGCCCAAAGGCCCTCGATGTTTTCTCGCACCAGCGAGCCCCAGTCGGCGTCCGGCGGCTGCACGCCCAGCCCAAGGAAACTCATGGCGCTGAGCAGCAGCACCACATAAACGAAGCGCAGGCCAAAGTCGGTCATCACCGGGCGCAGCATGTTCGGCAGCACTTCGATGAAGATGATGTAGGGCATGGCTTCGCCGCGGGTACGCGCAACCCGGACAAAGTCCATGGTCATGACGTTCACCGCGACCGCACGCGCAATACGGAAGGAGCCCGGCATATAGGCGAATGCGGCCATCAGCAACAACAGCGGCACCGAGGAGCCGAACGACGCCACCATCAGCAGGGCAAAAATCTTGTTCGGGATCGCGATCAGCGCATCCTGGGTACGGCTTATGAGTGCATCGATCCAGCCACCGGAAGCGGCCGCCACCAGCGCCAGTACTACGCCAGCCGTGCAGGCAAGTGCTGTTGCCAGCAACGCCACACCGATGGTGTAGGGCGCGCCGTGCAATAAGCGGCTGAGAATATCCCGCCCCAGGTAGTCCGTACCCAAGGGAAACTGCAGGCTGAGCGGGCCGAAGTAACCGTCGCTGACCATGGCGTTGGCATCGTAGGGCGCGAACAGGGGCCCGGCGACGGCCATCAGCGCCCAGAAGATCACGATCAGCAGACCGATGACGCCGCCGACAGACAGCGAGAGCCGGCGCCGGCCTGTTCGCACCGGCTCGTTCGGTCCATCCTGCTTCAGCACGTTATCCTTGCCGCTCCCAAGGCTCGTTTTAGGTGAAATACTGTTCGGTTTCATTTGCGCAGCCTCGGGTTGGATAGAATCGCACAGAGGTCAGCCAGCAGCACCAGCACCAGAAAACCCAGGCTAAACAACATCACGCACGCCTGTATCAGCGGCATGTCACGCGTGACCACACCGTTTACCATCAGCGTCGCGACGCCCGGATAGTTGAAGATCGACTCGACGATGACGACGCCGCCCAGCAGGTACGACAGGCTCAGCGCCACGGCGTTGGCGATTGGCCCGATCGCATTGGGCAGCGCATGACGAAGCACCACCCGGATCGGTCGTGCCCCTTTGAGTATCGCCATTTCGACATAGGAGGCGCTGAGCTGATCGATCACGGCAGCCCGGGTCATGCGCGCCATCTGCGCCGTCAGTACGCAGCACAGCGTCAGCACCGGCAACGCATAGACGCGAACCAGTTCGCCGAGCGATTCGACCTCGACGTTGCGCGACAGCGCCGACAGCCAGCCCAGATTGACCGCGAAGATCAGTACCGCAATGGTGGCAATCAGGAACTCCGGCACGGAGACGGCGAACACCGCCAGCATGTTGCTGTAACGGTCAAAGATTGAGCCGCGGTACATCGCCGACAGAATACCTATGGTCAGCGCCAGCGGCACCGAGACCAGCGCGGTGACCGCTGCCAGGCGCAGGGTATTGGGCAGCCGGCTGGCGATCATGTCGTCGACCGGCATGCCGTTGACCAGGGAAATGCCAGGATTGCCGGTGATCAGCCCGCCCAGCCAGTTCAAATAACGCAGGTGCACGGGTAGATCCAGGCCCAACTGCGCGCGTAGCGCCGCCAACGCTTCCGGAGTTGCCTCTTGCCCGAGCTGTTCCTGGACCGCGTCCCCCGGTAGCAGGCTGGTGAGGAAAAACACCACGAGCGATACGATAAGCAGCGTAAGCACGCCTACAGCCAACCGACCCACAACCAGGCGTGCAATAGTGCTGTTCATAATTGATCCCTTTACTTAGTAGCGCCGCCTGCATGACCCGCAGACGACGCCTTGGTTATCGAGCTATCGTTGCACCAATCGCTCAGGCATCCAGCCAGACGTGCTCGGCGAACATGTAGCCCATCAACCCACCGAGTGGATGAGGGGTAAGTCCTTTCAACTTGGTGTTGTGGCCATCGAGGCTGCTGTTGAATTGCGGAATACCGATACCGCAGTGTTCATGCACCAGTACCTGCATATCGGCATACATCTGCTTGCGTTTGGCCTCGTCGGTCTCACCACGCGCGGCAACCAGCAACTGGTCGAACTGTTGGTTCTTCCAACCCGATTCGTTGTTGCTGGCATCCGACTGGTAGAACAGGCTGAACATCAGGTCGGCGGTCGGACGCGCACCGATGTTGCCGAAGCCCAGCGGATGTTTCATCCAGTGATTGGACCAGTAGCCGTCCGCCGGCATCCGTTTGATATCGAGCTTGAGCCCGATCTGCTGTCCCGAGAGCTGCAGCAACTGGGCGATGTCCAGCGAGCCGGTAGCTGCTTCGGAAGCCACGATAGGCAGGGAACGTCCGGCCATGCCGGATTTCTGCAGGTGAAACTTGGCCTTTTCCGGATCGTACTCACGTTGTGGCAGACCGGCGAAATAGTAACGATTGCCAGGAGCGATCGGTTGGTCGTTGGCAATATTGCCGAAGCCACGGAAGGCAGCCCGATTGATCTGTTTGCGATCGAGCAGATGCTTCATCGCCAGGACGAAATCCGGGTTCTGCACCGGGCCCAGATCATCACGCATGATCAGGTTGGTATAGCCACCGGTCGGGGTCTCCATCAACGCTACGTTGGCACTGTCCTGGATGCGCGAAACCGAACGCGGATTGATCGGGTTGATCAGGTCCACGTCACCGGCGAGCAGGGCACTGATACGAGCGGCCTCGTCCGGGATCGAGAAGAACTCGATTTCGTCGAGGTAGGGCAGGCCCGGCTTCCAGTAGCTGGCGTTGCGCGCGGCAATCGAGCGCACGCCTGGCTGGAATTCCGCACACTTGAAAGGCCCGGTGCCGTTGGCAATAGCAAAATCGGTGGTGCCGTCACGCACGATGAGGAAGTGCGTAGTAGCGAGGATGGCCGGCAGGTCGGCGTTCGGGCTGGCCAAGCGGATCTGCACCTCATGCGGCCCAGCGGCCTTCACCTCCTCGAACTGCTGCGCGATGGTCAGCACCTTGGAGCCAGTCTCCGGCAACTTGTGGCGAGTCAACGAATAGACGACGTCGGCCGAGGTGAATGGCTTGCCATCGTGGAATACGACGTCCTTGCGCAGCTTGATGGTCCAGGAGATCGCATCGGCGGTATCGAACGACTCCGCCAGGGCCATACGTGGCGCGAGTTGCGCGTCCAGAACCGCCAAGCCGTTATAGAACATGTTGTGACGACAGTAGTCGGTGTAATTACCACCCTTCGCCGGGTCCAGCGTATCGGCGGTCGAGCTGGTCGCAGTGGCGACCTTGATACGGCCACCCCGCTTGGCTTTGCCCGTGCTTGCGGAGGTTGCGGCGAACACTTGGCCGGCCGAGCCGAACAGGCTGCCGGCGCCCGCGACGGCCACCCCGGCCAGCCCCAACATGCGCAGTGCATCACGGCGCGACATGCCCCGGTTGAGCCCCTCGAAAACCCGCAGGCTTTCTTGACCTGTGATCAGCTGGGAGTCGATTTTGTTTTTATTGTCAGTCATATCAGTTCTTCCTCTCGAAAATGATAAGGCTCGGGTGCTCGCGCATTGGCGAAGCGTTCTTGCAACGTGAAGCAACTCCATACTTACAACGTGAAACAACTGCATAAATTCAGTGTAGGTAGTCCTGCAGCCGGTAATACGCGCCTACCATCGGCAGGAACCAGGGCTTACCGAAGTGCCCGGGGATGGCCGGCCAGCTCAATTCCCGCCAGGGGTTGGCTTCGACTTTTCCGTCCATCACCTCGGCCATGACCTGGCCCATATGCACCGACATCTGCACCCCATGGCCGCTATAGCCCATAGAGTGGTACACCCCGCCATGCTGGCCGGCGCGGGGCAGGCGGTCCGAGGTCATGTCCACCAAGCCGCCCCAGCAGTAGTCGACTTTCACCTGGGCCAATTGCGGAAACATCTGCGCCATCGCCGCCTGCAGCACCTTGCCGCTCTTCGCATCGGAGCTTCCTCCGGACATAGCGAAGCGGGCCCGACCACCGAACAGCAGACGATTGTCCGGGGTCACCCGGAAGTAGTTGCCGATCATGCGGCTGGTGACGTACGAGCGCTGTTGCGGCAGCAGGCGGTCGATCAGCTCCTTGGGCAGCACTTCGGTGGCAATGATGAAGCTGCCCACCGGCACTATCCGCCGCCGATACCAACCCAGGCCGCCATGTTGACTGGCGCCGGTCGCCATCAGAATTTGCCCGGCCTGCAGGCTGCCCCGACTGGTATCGACCCGATAGCCACCGGCCTCGGCCTTCCAGCCCTGAACGGTGGTCTGCTGGTAGATCAGCGCGCCGTGCCGCGCCGCCGCTTCGGCCAGGCCGACACCGAAGCGCCCGACGTGCATCTGCACGCCGTTACGCTGCAGCAGGCCGCCATGGAACTCAGCCGAGTCGACTTCGGCGCGGGCTTGTTCGGCGGATAGCAGCTCGACTTCGGCATCGACCTCGCGGCGAATCAATTCGCAGGTTCGCGCCAGACCTTCGTAATGCTGGGGCTTGGCGGCCAGCTTGAGCTTGCCGCTACGCCTAAAGTCGCAGGCGATCTGTTCCTGCTCGACCAGCGTGACCACGCTCTGCACCGCACTTTCGTAGGCCTGGTAATAGGCCCGCGCCTTGTCGGCACCGAGACTGGCGACGAGGCCGCTGTAGTCCTGGGCGACCCCGGTGTTGCAGTGGCCACCGTTGCGCCCGGAGGCCTCACCGACCACCCGCCCCGCTTCCAGCACCGCCACGCTCGCCCCCTTCAGGGCAAGCGTTCGGGCCGCTGACAGACCGGTGAAACCGCCGCCGACGACGACAACATCGACCCGCGCTGGCAGCGCTCCAGTCTGAGCTCCGGTGAACACCGGTGCGGTATCGAGCCAGTAGGATTCACTGTGCATATCCAACCCCTTGTGCCGTGAAGAGCGACCCTTGTGGATCAGAGACCGACCAGGCCGGCCAAGCCGCCGATGTCGGCGATCTGCCGATAGTTGTAGCAAGCGTTACCCGGCTGCTCGTGGCCACGGGCGACGAAGGCCTTGTTCTTGATCTTCATGTCTTCGGCCGGCATCAGGTCGTAGCGGAAGCTCGAGGACACGTGCATCACGTCCTCCGGACCGCAGCCAAGGTTGTCGAGCATGTACTCGAAGGCTTGCAGGCGCGGCTTGTAAGCCTGGGCCTGCTGGGCGGTGAAGACCTTGTGGAAAGGCACGCCCAGCTTGTCGACGTTGGACATGATCTGTTCGTCCATGGCATTGGAGAAAATCACCAGGGGGATCTTGTCGGCGATTTTCGCCAGGCCGGCCGTCACGTCGGGATGCGGACCCCAGGTCGGCACGGCGTTGTAGTAAAGCTGGCCTTCGCCGCGATATTCGATGCCCCAACGCTTGCACAGGCGCGACATGGCGGTATCGAGAATTTCATCGTAAGGACGCCAGTCACCCATCACCTGGTCCAGGCGATACGCGGTGAAATCCTTGACGAACTGATCCATCTGCTCAGGGGCAACGCGGTCGGCGAACAGCTCGCGCGTCAGGGGGCCCATCTGGAAGTTGGTCAGCGTGCCGTAGCAGTCGAAGGTGATGTACTTGGGGCGCAGAAAGCTCAT
>NZ_JBFIII010000086.1 GCF_041601295.1 Immundisolibacter sp. | reverse complement strand
GGTTGAACGCCGATAACAGCACCTGGTTCAGGAAATAACGGTCCTTGAACGCGCGCAGGCGGCTTTGTTTGGACAACTCGATCGGCGAACCCCAAAAATCAATCTGACGTTGGCCCGGCAACACGCCGAACCAGCTGCGCGGGCGCAGCTTGTGGGGGTTTTGGCGTGCCTCTTTGACAAGGTCGGTCTGGAATACCTGCGGCGAGCCGCTGGAACCACCGGTGTTGGCCCGCAAACGCGGTGGATGCCCGGATTCGGCAAGCAGCGCATCGCCCCCGCTACGGATGGTGTCACGCTCCAGGGGTGGAAACTCCCGCAGCGCCTGCGCGCCCGAGGCAGCCGCATCCTTGATTCCCGCCTGTGCGAACAGCGCTCGATAATAGGGCACCTGCGTTTGGCAGTGCGCCAGCAGGCGACACAACTTGCGCAAACGTAGCGCCTCCAGACGCGGGGCGTCCCAGACTTCGCTGGCCTTCAGGTCAGAGTAATGCCGCAGCGTCTCGCGCCCACGCAGGCGCTCGTGCAGCGGCAGCCACAGGCGGCGGACAAGAAACTCGTTCACGCGCCGGCAGCCTCGCTGCGGCGCAGGAAGGCCTCGAACATCAGCAGTGTCCACAGTGGCGTGCCGTGGTCGCGGCGCCCCGACTGGTGCTCGTCCACCAGCCGGGCCAGGCGATCCATGTCGAACAAACCGCTGCCAGCGAGGTGCTCACCGAGCACGGCGCCGCGCACCCGCTCGCGCAAAGGGCCACGAAACCACCGGTCAATAGGTACCGCAAAGCCCATCTTGGGGCGGTACAGAACGTCCCGCGGCAGGTGATTCTCGAGCGCCTGCTTGAACACTGCCTTGCCCTCGCCGCCGCTCACCTTGAGTGCCGACGGCAGGCCGGCAGCCCACTCGACGAACGGATGATCCAGGATCGGCACCCGCACTTCGAGTGCGTGGGCCATGCTGGCTCGGTCCACCTTGGTCAGGATGTCGCCCGGAAGATAGGTCTTGAAATCGAGGTATTGCACGCGCCGCAGCGGATCGTTGGCATCGGACAGCCGATCGTGCCGGCGCAGCACCTCGATGGCGCGATAGTCCTGCAAATCGCGCCGAAAGGCCGCGCTGTACAGGCTCGCACGCAGGTCGTCACCAATCACCGCCACGCTGTCGAAATATCCCTCCAGACTGTCCCGCGCCAGGCTCTGGAACGTGGCCTTGGCGCGCAGGAAGCGCGGCGCCCAGTTGGCTTTCGGGTACAGCCTACCCAGGGCGCCGAACAACGGCCGTCGCACGGCTAGTGGCAACCGCCGGCGCAGGTGCTCTTCCTGCAAATGCCAGCGGTAACGCCGGTAACCACCGAAGGACTCGTCCCCGCCGTCCCCGGACAGGGCCACGGTGACATGCCGACGGGCCAGCTGACAAACGCGATACGTCGGAATGGCCGAACTGTCCGCGAACGGCTCATCGTAAATGTCGGCCAGCGTATCGAGCAGGTCGAAGTCGTCCGCGTCCACGCGCTCGCTATGGTGGCGCGTACCGTAGCGCTGGGCAATGTCGTTGGCGTAGGCCGATTCATCATAAGCGGCTTCGCCAAAGGCCATGGAGCAGGTGTCAACGGGCGCGCCGGAAAGACCCGCCATCATGGCCACCACGGCGCTCGAATCCACGCCGCCGGACAGGAATGCGCCCAGCGGCACCTCAGCGATCATGCGAATGCGCACCGCCTCGCGCAGGCGCTCGATAAGCTCGGCGCCAACGTCGGCGCTCACCGGTCGCGGGTCCAGCGGCAGATCCCAGAACTGACGCGGCGCGGGCACCGGCTCGCCGCGGCGCACTGTCAGGGTATGGCCCGGCGGCAGCTTCAGAGCGGCCTTGTAGATGGTGCGCGGCTCCGGCACGTAGCCGAAACCGAAATAATCTTCCACCGCCAGTGGGTCGATCTGGCGCGGCAGTTGTGGACACGTGGTCAGCGCCTTCAGCTCTGACCCGAACAGCAGCGTTCCGTCCGCCAGAGGCGCGTAGTACAGCGGCTTGATGCCCAGGCGATCGCGCGCCAGCAGCAGTTGCCGGCGCGGGCGGTCCCACAGGGCGAAGGCGAACATGCCCCGGAAGTGATTGACGCACGCCTCGCCCCAGGCGGCGTAGGCGTACAGGATGACTTCCGTGTCGCAGTGGGTGCGAAAGCGGTAGCCGAGCGCGCGCAGCTCGTCCGCCAGCTCGGCGAAGTTATAGATCTCGCCGTTGTAGACCAGTACCAGGTTGTCGTCGGCGCTGGTCATCGGCTGCTGTCCGGTCGCAAGATCGATGATCGACAGGCGCCGGTGACCCAGACCCAAGCCCGGTTCCAGGTGCAAGCCACCCTCGTCCGGCCCGCGGTGATGCTGGCGTTCGTTCATGCGATCGAGCAAGGCGCGGTCTATCGGCCGCTCGCCGCGAGTGTCGAAAATGCCAACCAGTCCGCACATATCCTGCTTCTATCCGATCATTGCAAATCGGCCCGGCGTTTTCCGCGCTGGGCCAGCAGACGGTCATAAATGTCCTGGTAAGCCGCTGCCATCTCTTCCAGTGCAAACTCGTTTACGGCGCGCTCGCGACCGGCTTGACCTTCGCGCTCGCGGCGCCGGGGATCATCGGTGTAGGCGATAAGTGCCTCGGCCAGCGCGGGCGGATCGTTTGGCGGTACCAGGGCTCCGGTGATACCAGGCTCGACCAGCTCGACGTTGCCGCCGACCGCGGTCGCCAGCACCGGCAAGCCACTTGCCATCGCCTCCAGGACGGTATTCGAAATACCCTCCGCCAGGGACGGCAGCACGAACAGATCCAGCCCTCGCAGCAAAACGGCTATGTCGTCCCGGCTACCAGCCAGCCACACCAGATCCGCCATCTGCGCATCGCGCAAAACCTGCTCGATCGGTGCCCGCAACCGACCGTCGCCCACCACCACCAGTCGCAAGCGCGCTCGCAGGTCTGGTCGCCGCTCCACGGCCAGCACGAAAGCCCGCGCCAGGCTGAGTTGATCCTTGATCGGCTCCAAGCGACCGACTGTCCCGACCAGAACATGCTGCGGTTGGACAAACGGGCCGACCGACGTGGGCGACTGTGCGGCGGCACGCGGGTGGAAATGCACCGTATCAACACCGTTATAAATCTGGCTGATTCGTTGCCGCGGAACCCCCACGCCGGTGATCAGATACTCCTGCAACTGCCTGGACAGCGCGATGTAATGGTTCACGTATGGCCGCATCAGCCACCGCCAGCGGCGATAGCGCACCGAGCGGCCATCCGGATCGTGCGTGTCCCAACCGTGCTCGCCGTGCACCCGCAGGGGCACTCCGGCAGCCATCGCTATTGGCTGGGCCTCCAGGGCCGCAAGGTTGCGTGTATGAACCAGCGCCGGGCGCAGTCGGCGCAATAAACGCCACAATTGCAGATGACTGCTCAGCCCACGGCCAGCCGGTTTGTGCAGGGCGTAAAACGGGACATCGGTGCGCCGCAGGCGCCGTTCGAAACCCGACAGCCCGGTCAGGCTGACCACGGCATGCCGGTAACGCGCCGACGGCAGTCGGTCCAGCAGGTTCAGCAGACCATTTTGCAGGCCGCCCATCTCGAAGCTATGCACCACGTGCAGCAACAACGGCACGGCACCGGGCACCGGCTGCGCCACCCGCCAACGGGTCACTGCGCCGCGGCCTGCCGATACGCGTTGGCAAGCTCCTGGTCTAGGACGGGCCATGCATCGGCCAGGAAGGCTTGCAGCGAACCGCGCGAATGCTGCTCGTCCCTGTCGACAGGGACATAAACCACCACTCGCGCAGCGTCGTCACCGCGACCCACCAGGCGCCCCAGCGCCGCCCGTAACTTGACGGTTGTCGCCGACAGGGTGGTTCCTTGCGGTGTCCAGTACCAGCTCCACGCCAACATCCTGGACCCGGGCTTATGGATCAGCGTTTCGTGTACCTCCACCGTCCCATGTGCCAGGCGAATGCGCCGGTGACCGTGATCGATTTCCCCCCAGGCACCCATGCCGCGACCGACCAGCGTGTTGCGCCAGGACACCAACTCCGAATCCTGGGACTGGTTGTTGTAGTAGGCAATGGCCAACCCCACCGGCCCATCACCGCCCAGGTAGACCTGCGTCAGAAATGCACGTGGCCCCTCGAAATGCGGCAGCCAATCCGTGATGGGCAAGTCCGACCAGCGCCGATCTGAAATTTGCGGCGGCTCCAGAACCGGCGCGGTGTGATCGTTGTGCGCTTCCATCCACGACACGGCCAGCGGCCACACCGCCACCATGGCCAGACCAAGCATCCACACCGACAAAGCCTTGGGTAAGCGTAGATGCTGAGCAGGAGCACGACTCGTCGGCACTGCGGACGCTGCGGACTGCGGTATTGACTGACGTGGCCCATCCTCGCGCCAAACAGCGCCGATCAAAAACAGCGCCAGCATGACCACGGTGAAAAACACCCATCCATAGATCAGGTGATCCACCCCGACGGCCAGGCGCATCCCCGACAGATGACCCAGCATGATCACGCCAACCGCGCGCAGGCCATTCGCTACAACAGGCACGATCAGGGATATCACGACAAACGCCCCTTGCCGCCAACGACTGCGATACATCAGGTGGGCATAGAGCACTCCCAGCACCAGGGACGCGATCACATAACGCAAGCCACTGCAGACCTCCGCCACGCGCCAGTTGCCGCTCGGCAAGGCTAGATCGTAACCCTCGCGGTAAATCGGCACCCCCAGCAAGCGAATCCCCGCCACCGTGAAATGGGTCGTAAAGTCCTGCAAGGGGATGATGAGGAAATCGCCGAAGGGCACGGCAAACACCAAAAAAACCAACGGAAACGCGGCGCGGCGCAGGGGCACATTGCCCACGACCAACCAGACGCTGCCAAGCAGCATCCCGTACAGCGCAAAATGCTGAAACGCCTGAACAGCGCCAAGGCTGCCGACCGACCACAGGACTCCGGCCGCACCAAGCGGCAGCAGCGCCCATGGCTGCACGCCAGGGGCTGCCTGCGCCAGATAGTGGCGGCGTTGCCACAACAGGTAGATGGCAATCGGCACCACCAGCACGCCATGCGCGTAGGTTTCGGAGCGCCACCAGATGGCACCGATGCCGAGCACCGTCTCGCCAAACGCCAGGAGCACCACAACCATCGTAACGGCCAGCAGACCGCCCGCGATCCGCCAGTCGTAGCTGACCAATCGCTTCCCCAAGGCGTTTGCCTGCGTTTCAACGTTCACATCGCCCCCGCCGGCTGACCGGGCCTGATAACACTCTTGCCGTTATCGGCTGGTTCCGGGCATTCCAACAGGCGATCAAGCACCTGCAGACAATTGTCCCAGGCGTAATCACGCACCACGGCGCGCCGTGCAGCCTGGCCCGCTGCGGCCGCGCCTGAAGTCAGGAGGTCAACCACCTGTTGCCTGAATTGCTGGGGGTCGGCGGCAACCCGCACGTCCTCTGGCACACGTACTGAAAGGCCTTCCAAGGCTTGCGGACTCGCGATTACCGGCCGAGCCATGGCCATCGCCTCAAGCACCTTGTTCTGAATACCTCGCGCCAGCCGCAGGGGCGCAACGGCGACACCAGCGTGCGCCAGGTAGGGCCGCACGTCGGCAACCCCCCCGGTAACGATAACGCCAGGATGCCGTGCCAACTGGCGAACCGCGCGTGCCGGATCGCGGCCAACGATAAAGAACCTGGCCTCCGGCAAACATTGCAGCACGCGAGGCAACACGGCGTCGGCAAACCAACACACCGCGTCCACGTTCGGCCAGTAATCCATGGCCCCGGTAAACACCATGCACCGCCCCCCGCTCCCCTGATAAGGATCCGGGTAAGCAATGGCCGGATCGAAGTGATCCGTATCGACCCCGTTGGACATGGCCCTTACCCGCGACGCCACCTCCGGTGCCAGGGCACGGAATACCTGCGCTTCCTGCTCCGATACCAGTAGCGTTGCGGAAAACTCGCCGGCCGCGCGACGCTCGGCGACCAGCAAGCGAATGGCCTCGCGCCGGTACAGGGCCGCGGCTGGCCAGCGCCGCGCGAGCGCGTACTGACGCCATTTCTCGGAATCGACATCCACCAGATCGAGCACCCGTCGCAACTGCGCAGCGCCACTCAGGTACTGGGCCATGGACGATGAAAAAACCACCGCCCGGCGCACCGGCCGTTCGCGCAGCAAAGTCGACACCCAGCCTGCAACCCGCTTATCGCGATAGTACGCTTCCGTCAACGGCCTGCCGTCGAGCAGACCGGCGAGGCTACGCAACAGAGCCCACCGCGGACGCAGCCTGGCGGCGCACACCTGGCCACCGCATAGCCCACGCAGCATCGGCACGTGCTGCTCATCCTCCGGAGTATCCACAAAGGTGCCCAAATGGACTCGATACCTCTGTGCCAGATGCCGCAAGATGTGGAAAGAGCGGATCTTGTCGCCCTTGTTCGGCGGGTACGGCAGGCGATGCGCAAGGAAAAGAATTTCTTCCATAAAGGACCGCCCACAGACCCGGCGGTCAGCCCAGGCTGCGCGACAAATAGGGACCCAGGATATTGGCTACAGGCAAGGGCAGTCGCTGCCATAGCTTGATGAGGCGCTGATAGCGGGGATTCTGAGGATTGTTCTGCGGCACCGACCGCGCCCGAATCAGTTTGCACTCGTAATGTAGCGGCTGCGGCTCAAAACCCCAGTTCTTCTTGAAACTGTAAGACCCGCTGTCGAGCCTGCTGCGACCAAAGTCGTACCTGCGACAACCCTGCTCAGCGGCGCGACGCATCACTTCCCAGTACATGAAGTCGTACGCTGCGTACTCCCGGGCCGACCCAAAGCCGCCACCGTAGTAAGGCAACACCTGGTCCCGAAAGAAAAAACTCATGACGCTGGCCACCGTTTCCCCGTGGTGACTCACTGTCAGTACCTGGCAGTCCCCGCCGAATACCTGACGCACCGTATCGAAATAGCGACGTCCGAACACTGGCGTACCGAGGCGATGCACATTCCAGGAATAGGCAGAAAAGAACCGATCGTTACCCGCGTCGAGTTCACTCACCAGCCCCGCCTTCATGCCCTGGCGCACCATCCGCCGCTGTTTGCGGGGTATCGCTTCCATGTTGACGTCGGGGTCGGCGTCGATCTGTTTGCAAAACGTGACGTACCCGCTCCTGGTTGGCCAGTGGGGATGCCGCGGCGCCAGATTGCGGTACTCAAGGTGTCCGACCCGCAGTGATTGCGCGAGCTCCTGGGCCGCTTGATCCAGCGCCAGACCCGCGGACTCGCTACTGACCGCTAATCCGCCGTAAACACAAAACGGCAGAGATACCAAGGAACTGCCAAACAGCACGCTGCGCACCTCGGCCAGCGGCAGCACCCCTTCGATCCGTCCGTTGGAAAGCGCACACAAGAAATGTGTCCGCAATCCAAACGCCTGCTCCAGCACCCGCTTCCAGCCGCTACGATGAAAAAACGTCGCTTCCGGACAGCCCTCTACGAACGCATCCCACGGCTCCAACAATTCGTCATCAAGGCGCTTGATTTCCATCCTCAGCGCCTGACCTGCACCATCGGCGGCAGGTTCTCGGGCTGCGCTATTTCACGCGAAAACACCTGGTCCATTCGAGCCCATGAAAAGTCGTGCAGCAACGCCTTCAGCCGCGACTCGGTTCGATGCAGGTTGATGTAGTGCCTGAAACGGGCGCGCCAGGGCAGGCCAGCCACCCTGGGTTGTTCTGAATCAATCTCCCACGGATGCATGTAGAAAACGCACGCTGTCTTGTCGCGTTCCTGTACCCGGCGCAACAAGCGCCGACTCAGGGCGTAAGGCAGCAAACGAAAATATCCCCCACCGGAGGCCGGAACATTCATCCTGGCGACCCGGGCCGTCGTCATCGGCAGTTCCACAAACCGCGCGTCGGCAAGCGGCCTGTACGCCTGCCGGGGCGCATCGGGCGCGCCGTAGTGATCGTGCCGAACCGGATAGACGCTGGAGCTGTACCGATAACCGGCTTCGATCAAGGCCGCGTAGGCCCAGTCCATCTCGGGCCGTAACGAAAATGATGGCGCCCGATAACCGTCCACGGACACGCCGCCGAGATCCTGCAACACGCCCCGGGCCTCCTGAATATCCTGGCTAAACGCCTTCGCGCCGAGGTCGGTGACCCGGTCGTGGGCCATGCCATGACTTGCCAGTTCATGGCCGCGGGCAACTATTCGGCCAATCAGCTTTGGACATCTGCGGGCAACCCAGCCCAACACAAAAAAAGTCCCCTTGGCAGACGCGGCGTCCAGAATATCCAAACACCGCTCGGTGTTCGCCTCAACGCGGCTGGGGTGACTGGCCCAGGCCGCTTTGCTCACGCGCGAGGCGAGCGCCGCAACCTGGAAATGCTCCTCGACGTCGACGGAAAATACATGCTGCATAAAGTAACGGTACACCCAGTCGCTATCGCGGAAATGACCGCCCTTCCACCTTTGCCGAATCGGCACCGGCCACCCCGGGCCATGCCAAATTCAGTCCTCTGACTGCGGCCGCGCCCGCTCGGGCGCATCCTTGAGTCCGTCGCCTCGTGACGCGCTCTGCGACCCACTGTTACCGCCAGAATCCCACCGCTGCGCCAACTCCCTCACCGAACGATAGGCGGCCAACACATAGCGTTCCAGCCGGATGCCCTGAGTCGTTAATCGATCCAGAGCATCGAGTACATCCAGCTGCCGCATCGCCGAGTCGTCCGCGCCCAGCGAATCGCCTCTCGGAACCGCGGACGCACTACCGGTTTGCGGCGCGCCGAACTCCGCCACCATATCGTCCGCAACCAGCGACACGACATCACGGCCAAACTCGTCGAGTTCCTCAAGATAGCCCATCAGAAACAGGCGATCACAAAAAACGTTTATTCGCCGAGGCACCCCCCCCGTTTGAACGAATAATTCCGCGAATGCATCGTTCGTGAATCTGGGCCGCCCGGACCACCCCGTCACCGCAAGCCGGTGCTCGATATAGGCGCGACTATCGGCTTCGTCCAGCGGCCCCAGATGGTAGGCGGCAATCACCCGCTGCTGTAACTGGAGCATATCGGCACTTTTCAGTATTTCTCTGAACTCCGGTTGCCCGACCAGAAAACTTTGCAACAGGGGCTTCGCGTCCTGCTGCAAATTCGACAGCATCCGCAGCTCCTCCAGCGCTGATTTACTTAGGTTCTGAACCTCATCAACCACCAGCAATGCACGCTTGCCGGCCCTGGACATCTCGAGAAGAAATCGCTCCAGATTTCCGAGCAGGGCCGTTTTTGAAAGGCCGGCGTACGGGACCTTGAACGCGCCCGCCACGGTTTGCAGCAGATCTACCCCCTCCAGCTGGGTGCTGACGATGTTCGCCGTAATTATTGGTTTTGTTCGCAGCGAGGACAACAGGCCCTGCACCAGCGTCGTCTTACCTGCGCCCACCTCTCCGGTAACAACGATAAAACCCTCGCCGGATTGCACGCCATACTCGAGGTACGACATCGCCCGCTTATGGGATTTACTCGGATAAAAGAACCGTGAATCCGGGCTAAGTGCGAATGGCTTGCCAGTCAGTCCGTAATAGGACTCGTACATAAAATACTAGAACGTCTTTGTCAAGCTGGCCGACACAGTATTCCCGCTAAAATCAGAGCCGCCGGCGCTAGAGTCTCGTTTCTGGTAGCTATAGTTCATGGAGGCATGAATATCCGACCCCAAGTCACGCTGCATACCTGCCCGAAGAAACCAGCGATCGTCCTCCCTGACCGGTATTACCTGAAGCTTGTATTTGAGCCAGCCACTGCCCACATTAAGGCTTGTCAGCGGGCTGATCTTCCAATTCCACCCGACGGTTACACCCGAGCTTTCATCGCCCGGGCCACTGGAATCCTGAAATTTTCTCGTACGGTCAAAGGTAGACAGGGTAAGTGTGCTCTTTGGCAAAGTGTAGGCGACGGAACCGGTCAGGGACTCGAGAAGATAGGTTCCATTTCTGACACCTATATCTATTCCGAACGCTACAGCTTGCTCCGGAGTACAGTCCGGAATTTCCGGCGGGCAAATAAGAAAAATCCCGCCAAACTGCTGCTGCCGAATGGTCGTTATCGTCTCATCGTATGCCGCCGTGACAACCCACTTGCGCGCTGTGTGTGTCAGGGAGAACGAGGAGGTGTCGCCATAGAAGCGCTTGCCAAAACTTGCGTTCATTGTCGTTCTTACGCTGGGCGTAAAACCGACTCCAACATTCCAGTAACTGCCCCCAGTGTCGCCCAGCGAACCCTTGTAGCGATTGGTCTCATTACCTATTACATAAAAAACGTTTAACTTTCTTGTCAGATTGTAACCAACAGTTGCCGAATATCGTTCGAACTGTGACCTGTCATCAGATTCCAAATAGCGAATATCGCTATCGGTATAGTCCATGGCCCAGAAAAAAGTATCGAATAACGAGCCGCTTTGCACGTTCGCCCGGATGTTCTTACCCGAACTGTCGTTGGCAGCCTCCCCGTCGAACGAAACACGGTCAATCTGGTACTCCAGCGTCGAATTAGCTACCCGTCCGAAACGATGCAGCCACCGTGGACCGATACGCCAACTTGTGGTTGAAGTCAGGTTGTCGCGCTGCAAGCCTGAATCAATATTTGAGGTACCCAAAGGCGATGTCAGCTGGTCGCGCTTGATAACCAGCGCATCGATGAACAATTCCCGCTCAATCAACTCCACAAGCGCGTTTCCGTGCATCCGATGACGAATCGAATTGTGGCTGTCTTCCGCGTAATAACGGCTTCCAAGCGAGTAATCAAAATCCGCTTCAAGGCGTGCTGCCTGTCTGGACAAACTAAACCCGGGGTCGACCGACGTTATCCAGCCCCCGGAGGAATTGTTCGAACTGATGCCTCCATCCGAGTACGTTTCACTCACCGATATGCGAGGCTCCACGTCAAACAACCGCAGACTGCCACCTTCGGCCCAGGCACTTGAGCAGAATACAAGACTGCCCAACAATGCGGCACCCCAGCGATTGACTCCGACCCACGGGCTACCCATAACTATCATTGTCTACCGTACTTTCCGTCCAGGTAATAGCCCATCGCGTAATTCATTCCCGGTATTCCGGCAGCCTTGTTGAGCACCGGGATAACAATGTCGCAAACATCGAGCATCTTCACAACCCGCGACACCGCCGCTCGGGGCGTTTTTCCAGCTTGTACCGTGAGCACGATCTGGCCCATATGACGTGCCAACACGCTGGATTCGCTGGTGGAGAGCATCGGCGGAGAGTCAAACAGGACAAGGCGGTCTGGATAGCGAGTACTCAACTCATCCACCAGTTGCGCCATGGCGGCGCTGGCCAAAAGCTCGGTGGAACGGCCATGGCTGCGTCCGGCACCAAGGACCACCAGATTGGGCACATTGGTCCTGACGAGAAAATCTGAAATATCTCGGCCCGGATGTTCTAAAAGGTCAATCAAACCCCGGTCCACCGTTAGCCCGGTCCGGGCCGCAATCGACGGTTTGACTACATCGGCATCGACCAACAGCACCGTTCTTTGCAGTTCAGTCGCGATCGATAATGCAAGGTTGACCGCCGTATAGGTTTTCCCTTCGCCTGGCAGGGCACTGGTGACCATGACTACATTTCTGCGGTCCACCCGATGCCCGGACTCACCGAATGCATTGGCCAGAATTGGCCGCTTCAGTATTCTGAACTCTTCCGCCAAGACGCTGCGCCCGTCCCCGGGAACAAGAAACCCTTGACGGCGCATCAGCGCCAGGTTCAGCGCATTGGGACGAGACGATGACCCGCGCGCGGCGGAGTCATCGGATTCCAGGCCAGACCGCGTATCGTCCCCCGCAGCGACCTCCGGTTGGTGAGCAGGTGAGGTTCCCGCAACGTCACCGTGCAACTGAGCCGCGTCCTTATCAAGGACTCCCGGGTCTTTGTCTGGCGCCCCTGCGGTGTCATTTGGCTTCTCGCCCGCACCACGCTGCATGGCGCGCTCAATGATGCTCATGTCGTACTCCTCACCTGAGTATGTTCAGGGCTAGTGCGGCACCATAGGCACCGAACAAGGCCAGGCTGGCGAACGAATACGAGGCGATTGATCGACGCCGTAACCGTTGGTTCGACTCGGTTACGTGCGTGGACACGGTGATGACCTCCGGACGACCGGTCAGGTCCTCCAACAGACGGGTCGAATCGATTGTTGGCCGGAGCTGGGCCAACACGAATGCGGTGCCCAATCCCGATCCGATCGCCAACAGCAGGAGCGCGCTGGTCAACATCAAACGGTTCGGAGCCGCAGGAGATATCGGTACAGTAGGTGGGTCTATGATTCGGAATTCCACCGCAGTTGTCTTGTTTTCCACATCCTGAGAAATACTGGCTTTTTCCCGGGTAGCCAATAACTCGTCATAATTCGTTTTCAGAATCTGATGGTCACGCGCCAGCGCGGAATACTCCCGCTCTATCGCCGGAACCTGATCCACCGCCTCCGCCATTTTTTTGTAGCGTGCAGCATACGCTGCAACGCGGGTTTCCAGCGCTGCAACCCGTGCCTCGGCTTCGGCCCGGGCAATACTCATTTGCTCAGCGAACATCCCCGCTGATTGGGCGCCAGCAGCCATATCTGGCCCCCTGGGCTCACGTGCCTTAAGCGTTTCGATAAGGCGACGCGTGGCAACGACATCCGGGTGTTCGTCCTGATAACGCAACAGAAGCGAATCCAGATTCTTCTCCAGGACCAGAATTCGCTGCGCCAGTTCCGGATCGGCGTTCATTCCACTGTTCTGGGAGAACAGCAGGAGTGGCTCATTGCCTTCCGTTTGCCGCTGGTAGGTATTCAACTGGCCACGCGCTTCCTGCAACTGCAACTGGGCTTGCTCAAGAGCCGCTCGCGCTGCCTCGCGTCGGCCGTAGTAATCGCGCCCTTCGTTCCC
>NZ_JBFIII010000085.1 GCF_041601295.1 Immundisolibacter sp. | reverse complement strand
GGCGCGGCTGGATAAAGCGGTTCCAGATCGGCGGGAAAAACGCCGCGATGCCCCACAGCAGGATGTTGCGCATCTGCGGGCCGTTCGGGCGGGGTTTCAGAGCGTAGTACGGCCGGTCCGGGTCCTGGTGGTGCTCGACGTGGTTGGTGATTTCGAGGCCCAGAATGCGCGTGATTGCCGACAGATGGTTCCAGGTGTGGCGGTCCTCGATGGCCCGGCCGGGCACCCGTAACAGGCCAAAGTGCTGCAAGTAGTTGAGCGCCTCGCCCAGGATGCGCCCGCCGACCATGGCTACCAATTGCACCAGCATGGCCGGCACGCCGCCGGCCAGGTACATCACCGCCAGCAGCGCCAGCAGAATCGGCCCCGACCACAGGATGCGGCTGCGCCAGTGCCACAGGCCGTGGCCCTGGGCGGCCAGGCGCCGCCGCTCGAATTCGATTTCGTCCAGGGTGTTGCCCCAGATGCAGCGCGGCACGAAGCGGTACACCGACTCGCCCCGCTGGCCGGTGTCGTAGTCGCGCGCCGTGTCGAAGTACAGATGGTGCGACACCGTGTGCGAGATGTCGCGGTTCGGTGCGCCGATGATGCCGAAGCCCAGCTTGCCGATGAAGGCGGCCAGCGGGTTGTGGCGGTGCATCAGCTCGTGCGCAGAGCCGACGTTGGCGATCAGGCCGACCCAGATCAGCACCACGGCGCTGGCAATCCAGGGTTCGAGCGCGCCCATGGCCGGATCAAAACCGACATGTGCGCGCCAGGCAAAGGCGACGAACGTGGCAAGCACCAGCAGCGTCTGCACGTAAATCACCACGTCCGCCAGGGCGCCGTTCTTGACCTTGCGCGGCGCGTAATCCTGCGGCGACAGCGTGTCGGCGATCAGCAGCAGCGGCAGGGTGGCTATGCCCAGCCACACCCACTGGTCGCCCAGCAGAAAGCCGGCAATGGCCGCCAGCGGCAGCAGGCAGTTGAGGTAATAACGCAGGTAGTCCATGACCTTGTCTCCAGCCTCTTGAGGATGTGAGGGCGCTGATCGGTCCTGATCGAGCGTTCGGCAATGTGCGCGAGGGCGGGGGCTGTGTCAACCGGCTCGCAGGCGCTTGTTAGGATTGCCGGATGTCCGCCCCCGAACTGCCTATCGACGAGGCCCTGCCGGCGCTGCGCATGGCGCTGGACGATCATCCGGCGGCGGTGCTGGAGGCGCCGCCCGGCGCCGGCAAGACCACGCGGGTGCCGCTGGCGCTGCTGGATGCGCCATGGCTGGCCGGGCAGAAAATCCTGCTGCTGGAACCGCGCCGGCTGGCAGCCCGCGCGGCGGCGCGGCACATGGCGCATTTGCTTGGCCAGACCGAAGGCCAGACCGTCGGTTACCGTACCCGCCTGGACAGCCGGATATCGGTGGCGACTCGTATCGAGGTCGTTACCGAGGGCATCCTGACGCGGTTGTTGCAGGGCGACCCGGCGCTCACCGGCTGCGGGCTGGTGATCTTCGACGAGTTCCACGAGCGCAGCCTGCAAGCCGATCTGGGTCTGGCGCTGTGCCTGCAGGCGCAGGCGCTGCTGCGGCCGGACCTGCGCGTGCTGGTGATGAGCGCCACGCTGGACGGCGCCGCCGTGGCAGACCTGCTGGGCGGCGCGCCGCGTATCACCAGTGCCGGGCGCAGCTTTCCGGTGGCGGTGCGCTACCTGCCGGGCGACGGGCCGCTGGAAGGGCGTCTGGTGGCGGCCATCCGCCGGGCGCTGGCCGAGGAAACCGGCAGCCTGCTGGTGTTCCTGCCTGGCACGCCCGAGATTCGCCGCCTGGCCGGACAACTCGACAAGGTCGGCCTGCCAGCCGACGTGCGGGTATGTCCGCTGTATGCCCGGCTTGATGCCGCGGCCCAGGACGCCGCTATTGCCGCCCCAGCCCCGGGCGAGCGCAAGATCGTCCTGGCCACCAGCATTGCCGAGAGCAGCCTCACCATCGACGGCATCGGCGTAGTGATCGACGCGGGACTAAGCCGTCACACCCGTTTCAGTCCGCGCACCGGCATGGACGGCCTGGTCACGGTGCCGGTATCGCGAGCGGCCGCCGAGCAGCGCGCGGGCCGCGCTGGGCGCCTGGCTCCCGGCATGTGCTATCGGCTGTGGAGCGAGGTCGAACAAGCTCGTTTGGCAGCGCATGCGGAGCCCGAAATCGCCATCGCGGATCTCGCCGCGCTGCTCCTGGAGCTGGCGCTGTGGGGGGTGCGCGACCCGGCCGAACTCAGGTGGTTGACGCTGCCCCCCACGGCGCATGTTGACAAGGCACGGCAGTTGCTCGAGGCGTTGGGCGCGCTTGATGCGACCGGCGCGATCACCCCGCACGGCCGCACCATGGCCGGCCTTGGCGTGCCACCACGGCTGGCGCATCTGCTCGTGGCAGGAGGTGGGTTCGATGCCTGCCTGTTGGCGGCGCTGCTGGCCGAGCGCGATATCCTGCGCCGCTCGCCAGGACACACCTTGGCGGTGGACATCGAGCTGCGCCTGCTGGCGCTGCGCACGGGGCGCGCCGCGGGCGATGCGGACCGCGCGGCCTTCGATGCCGTGCTGCGCCTGGCACGGCGTCTTCAGTCGCGATTGCCGGCGGGCGCCGGGGCCTCACAAAGTTGCGGTGCGCTGCTGGCGCTGGCCTTTCCGGACCGCATCGCCCAGCGCCGCGCGCGCGGCAGCTATCGCCTGGCGAGTGGTCGTGGCGCGACGCTGAATGCGGCCGATGCGCTGGCCGGGGCGGACTTTCTGGTGGTGGCGGAACTGGACGATGTCGGCGACAACGCGCGCATTCGCCTGGCCGCGGCGATCGGGCGCAGCGAAATCGACGCGGCTTGCGCGCCGCTGATCCTGACCACCGAGGAGGTGCGCTTCGATGCCGCCAGCGGCGCCGTACAGGCGCGGCGGGTGCAGCGCCTGGGTGCCCTGGTACTGGCTGACGATCCGTTGCCCAAGCCGTCCGCCGCGGCAATCGCGACCGCTTTATTGGAAGCCATCGCCAGCCGCGGCGTGGCCGCCCTGCCCTGGAGCGATGCCGACCGGCAACTGCGGGCCCGGGTGGTGCTGATGCGCCGTCTGGAGCCGGATGCCGGCTGGCCGGATCTGTCTGAGGCCGCCTTGCAGGCGAGTCTTGCCGACTGGCTGGGTCCGTACCTGCCCGGCCTGCGGCGACTCGAAGACCTGGCCGATGGGCGACTGCGAACAGCCGTATCCAGCCTGCTCGATCGTGCGCAGGCGCAGCGCCTGGAGGCCGAGCTGCCGCGTGAGCTGACCATCAACCACCGCTCGCGCGCCATCGACTACACGGCCGATGCGCCGCTGCTGGCCGTGCGCCTGCAAGACATGTTCGGCCAGCAGGACACGCCGCGCCTGGCCGGCGGGCGGGTCACCCTGCTGCTGCATCTGCTGTCGCCGGCCGGCCGCCCGTTGGCAGTGACGGCGGATCTTACGGGATTCTGGCGTGGTGCGTATGCCGAGGTGCGCAAGCAGATGCGTGGCCGCTACCCCAAACATCCGTGGCCGGAAAATCCCCTGCTCGCGACGCCGCCGCTGCCGCGTCCGGTCGCACGCCACGGCTGAGGGGCGCCCCAGCCACTACAATTCGGCAGCGGCCGGCGCAGTCGCGTGCACTCACCGCAGGAGGAGCGGCATGGATCTGGATTTCTCGCCCGAGGACGAAGCCTTTCGCCTGGAGGTGCGCCAGTTTCTGGCCACCGAATACCCGGCCGAGATTCGCCGCAAGGTGGAACTCGGGCTTGCCCTTGGCAAGGACGATTACGTGACATTTCAGCGCCTGCTTTATCGCAAGGGCTGGGCCGCACCTTCCTGGCCGGTGGAGCACGGCGGCGGTGCCTGGTCGGCCACGCGGCGTTATATCTTCGAAGACGAGCTGGCGGCCGCCGACACGCCACGCGTCATGCCGTTTGGCCTGAAGATGCTGGCACCGGTGTTGATGACCTTCGGCAGCCCGGCTCAGCAGCAGCGTTTCCTGCCGCGCATCCTGGCCTCCGAGGACTGGTGGTGCCAGGGTTACTCGGAGCCTGGCGCGGGCTCTGACCTGGCCTCGCTGCGCACGCGGGCCGAGCCAGTCGATGGCGGTTATCGGGTCAGCGGCTCCAAGATGTGGACCACCTATGCACACTATGCGGACTGGATGTTCGCGCTGGTACGCACCGGCAGTGGCGGCAAGAAGCAGGAGGGCATCTCATTCCTGCTGATCGATATGACCAGTCCGGGCGTGAGCGTGCGGCCGATCGTTACCGTCGACGGCTTGCACGTGGTCAACCAGGTGTTTCTGGAGGATGTGTTGGTGCCGGTCGACTGCCTGGTCGGCGGCGAGGGCAAGGGCTGGACCATCGCCAAGTTCCTGCTTGGTCACGAGCGCAGCAACATCGCCGGCGTGGCGCGCTCCAAGCAGCAGATGCGGCGCCTGAAACGCATCGCCGCAGACCGGGGCTTGCAAGACGACCGGCGTTTCTGTGACCAGGTGGCGCGGCTTGAGATCGATCTGCTGGCGCTTGAATACACTGACCTGCGGGCCTTGTGGGAGGACAGCGCCGGCCACGCTCCGGGGCCACAGGCGTCCGTGCTCAAGATTCGCGGCACACAGATCCAGCAGGCCATTACCGAGCTGCTGATGGAGGCGGTCGGGCCCTATGCCTTGCCTTACGACGCCGGGGTGCTCAAGCACGGCTGGGATGACGCGCCGATTGGCCCCGACTATGCCGCGCCGCTGGCGGCGAGCTACTTCGATACGCGCAAGACGTCGATCTACGGCGGAACGAACGAAATCCAGAAAAACATCCTGGCCAAGGCGGTGTTCGGCCTGTGACGGCAGCGCCGATTCAGTCGGTGCGGGTCAGGGGCAGCATGCCCCTGCGCGATCAAGGACGCGAGTCCTTGATCGGCGGAGCGCGGCACGGGCGTGTACCGCGCCGCAAGCGAGCCTGAAAATTCCAGGGACGGAATTTTCAGGCGCATCAAACGGAAGCATCAGTCATGGACTTTGCATTGTCCGAGTTTCAGCAGCTTTTGAAGGAACAGGCCGAGCGCTTCATCGCGCGCGATTACGGTTTCGAGCAACGGCGGTCCCTGATCACCGTCACGCCTGGCTACAGCGAAGCCCATTGGCAGACCTTTGCCGAACTGGGCTGGCTCGGTCTGCCGTTCAGCGAGGAGATTGGTGGTTTCGGTGGCACGGCGCCAGATATGGCGTTGCTGTTCGAGGTCTTTGGGCACGGCCTGGTGGTTGAACCCTATCTGGCCACGGTGCTGGGCGGGCTAGCCGTGCAGCACGCGGGCACGGCCGCCCAGCAGCAGGCGATCCTGCCCAAGGTAATCGCGGGTGACCACAAGCTTGCGCTGGCAAGTCTTGAGGTCGGCGGGCGCCAGGCTGCACCGCACGTTGCCACCATCGCCAAGCGCGTCGGCGGTGGTTGGCAGTTGACCGGTCACAAGACGGTTGTGCTGCATGGTGCCAGCGCCGACACCCTGGTGGTCAGCGCACGCAGCCATGGCGCGGTTGACGCCACCGGTGGCATTGGCCTGTTTCTGGTGCCGGCGGGGGCGCCGGGGGTCAGTCGCCGCGGCTATGCCACGGTGGATGGTCTGCGCGCGGCGGAAGTCACGCTGGAGCAGGTCGAACTGCCCGACGAGGCGCTTCTGGGTGACCCCGTGGGCGGCTACGGGCTGCTCGATAGCTTGCTCGACCTGGCCGGTATTGCCGGCTGTGCCGAGGCGCTCGGCTGCATGCAGGCGCTGATCGATCGCACCGCCGAGTACCTGCGCACGCGCGAGCAGTTCGGGCGCAAGCTTGGCGAGTTCCAGGTGCTGCAGCACGCCTTGGTCGACATGTACATGGCCGCCGAACAGGCGCGTTCGCTGACTCTGGCCGCGGCGCTGAACGCCGAGGCGGCGGTGCCCGAACGTCAGCGCCTGGTGGCGGCGGCGCGCCAGTTCTGTGCCGACGCGGGACGTCTGGTCGGTCAGACGGCGGTGCAGCTGCACGGTGGCATCGGGGTGACCGACGAGCTCGACGTGGCCCATTACTTCAAACGCCTGACCATGCTGCCGCAGTGGTTCGCGGATCACGGTCAGCCGCTGGACCGCTTCATGGCGGCCGGCGGCTGATGGCCCCCGCGCTGCGGCCATGATCCGGTGACGGCAGATTCCAATGCGGCGGTGTCCTCGCGCACCGCCGCCGGCCTGTTCGTGCTGGTGATCGTGTTGTGGGGCGTCAACTGGCCGGTTATGAAAGTCGGCCTCGCCTACATTCCGCCGCTACACTTTGCCTTGCTGCGCATGCTGTTGGGCGGAATTACCATGTTCGCGGCGGCCGCGCTGGCCGGTCAGCTGCGCCTGCCGGCGCGCCAGGACTGGCCACTGGTGGTGACCGTGGGCGTCTTCCAGATGAGTGCCTTCATGGCACTCGGCTTTTTTGGCCTGTTGTTCGTTGGCTCCGGGCGGGCGGCGATTCTGGCCTACACCACGCCCCTGTGGGTATTGCCGCTGTCGCTATGGCTGCTCAAGGAGCGCGTCAGCATCGGCAAGTTAGCCGGGTTTGCGCTTGGCCTGACCGGCGTGGCAGTACTTTTCAATCCGGCCGGTTTCGACTGGGGTGATGGCCGCGTGTTGCTGGGTAACGGCCTGTTGCTGAGCGGCGCGGCGTTGTGGGCGGTGCAGATTGTCCAGGTGCGCGGCCACCGCTGGGTCGGCACGCCGCTGTCACTGGCTCCGTGGCAACACGCCGTGGCAGTGGCCGTGCTGGCGCCTCTGGCTTTTTACTTTGAGGCCGATGCCAGCATCCGCTGGACTGCCGAGTCGATTGCCATCCTGGCCTACAACGGGCCATTGGCGACCGGTTTTTGTTTCTGGGCCATGATCACCATCACCCGCGCCTTGCCGGCGGTGACCACCTCCATCGGCTCCCTGGCGGTGCCCGTGGTCGGTATGCTCAGCGCCTCATGGTGGTTGGGCGAGCCCCTATCCCTGACCAACAGCGGGGGGCTGGCGCTGATTGCCAGTGCAGTCGCGACGCTGGCGCTGAGTGAAGCCTGGGCACGGCGGGCCTGACGGCCGGCGCCTCCTGGTGTCGTAGGAACGCGGCTTTGCTGCGCGATGGTCGCCCGGCTATGCCGGGCTCCTACGCATCCTGGGTAACGCTGAACTGGCCGGCGTTTCCGGAAAGCACTTTTCGAGGCGCACTTTTGTCGGCGACGGCGATCACGTTACGATGGTGCGCCGCCGGATGGCGGGCGCCGGCACAACCACCCTGCGAACTCACCATGTCCCCCTCGCCTCGCAAGCCGCCCTGCTGCCCATGAGCTTGCTCGCGGCTGCATTACTGCCCTTTCTGGGCGCAGGTTTGCTGGCGGGACAGGCCAATAATGCGCGGGATCGCTGCGCCTGGCTGGCCGGTGCGGTTGTTGCAATCACGATCGGCCTGCTCGGGTCGATGGCGCCGGCGATAGCAGACGGCAACATCGTGCGGGCCAGCTGGTCCTGGCTGCCGTCGATTGGCGTCAATTTCGGGTTTCGCGTCGATGGCCTGGCGCTGCTGTTTGCCGGATTGGTGCTGGGCATCGGCCTGGTGATCGTGCTGTATGCCCGCTATTACCTTGCCGAGGGCGAGCCGATTGCGCGTTTTTACGCGCTGCTGCTGCTGTTCATGGGCGCCATGCAGGGCGTGGTGCTGGCCGACAATCTGATTCTGCTGGTCATTTTCTGGGAGCTGACCGGGCTCAGTTCGTTCCTGCTGATCGGTTTCTGGTCCCGGCGTGCGGACGCCCGCCAGGGTGCGCGCATGGCGCTCACTCTGACCGGCGGCGGCGGACTGGCGTTGCTGGCCGGCGTGGTGCTGATCGGCGAGGCGGTGGGCTCCTACGACCTCGACGCCGTGCTGGCGGCCGGCCCGGTCATGCGCGCGCACCCCTATTACCTGCCGGCACTGGTGCTGGTGCTGCTGGGCGCGTTCACCAAATCGGCACAGTTTCCGTTTCACTTCTGGCTGCCGCAGGCCATGGCGGCACCCACGCCGGTGTCGGCCTACCTGCACTCGGCCACCCTGGTGAAGGCCGGCGTATTCCTGCTGGCACGGTTGTACCCGTTGCTGGGCGGTTCGGATGCATGGTTTTACCTGGTCAGCGGCGCCGGGGTCGCAACCTTGTTGCTGGGCGCCGTACTGGCGCTGTTCCAGCATGACCTGAAGGGTCTGCTGGCCTACTCGACCATCAGTCACCTGGGCCTGATCACGCTGCTGTTTGGCCTGGACCGGCCGTTGGCGGTGGTGGCGGGCGTGTTCCATATCATCAATCACGCCACGTTCAAGGCCTCGCTGTTCATGGCTGCCGGCATCATCGACCACGAGTGCGGCACGCGCGACATGCGCCGCCTGCACCACCTTTACCGCTACATGCCGTATACCGCCACGCTGGCCATGACCGCCGCCGCGGCCATGGCCGGTGTGCCGCTGCTCAACGGTTTCCTGTCCAAGGAGATGTTCTTTGCCGAAACCCTGTTGCTCGGCGAGCGGGGGGCGCTGGCCTGGGCGCTGCCGGTAGTGGCGACGGTGGCCGGGTTGTTCAGCGTGGCCTACTCGGTGCGCTTCATTCATGACGTGTTTTTCAACGGCAGGGCCGGCGAGGCCGCCGACATGCCGGGCATGCCACACGAGCCGCCGCGCTGGATGCGCGTGCCCGTCGAACTGCTGGTGCTGCTGTGTCTGCTGGTCGGAATACTGCCTGGTCTGACCGTGGCGCCCTTGCTCCATCTGGCCGCCAGTGCAGCCTATGGCAGCGAACTGCCTCACTACAATCTTGCGGTGTGGCATGGCCTGAACCTCCCGTTGCTGATGAGCATCGTGGCGCTGGCCGGCGGCGTGGCGGCATATCTGGCCCTGCATCGGTGGGTCAATCTGCACACGCTGGAGCTGACCGCCTACAGTGGCGCGGCCGCCTTCGAGCGGCTGCTGGCCGGGCTGCTGGCCGGTGCCAGACGGGTCACACGGCGGCTCGACGACGGCCGGTTGGGCCGCTATATGTTGTTGTTGCTGCTGGCAGCCATCGCCGCCGGCGCCTGGCCGCTGTGGCGTTTTGGCTATCAGCCGGGCGACGTGCCCGGCCAGACGTCGCCGCCGATCGTCGCGGCGATCTGGCTGGTGGGTCTGGTCGCCGCAGTGGCCGCGACGGTGTTGCACCGGCAGCGGCTGGCGGCCGTGATCCTGCTCGGTATTGCCGGACTGGTGGTGGGGCTGGCCTTTGTGTATCTGTCGGCACCCGATTTGGCGCTGACGCAGATCCTGGTGGAGATGGCGAGTCTGATCCTGCTGTTGCTGGCGCTCGGCCGCCTGCCGGCCGGCGCGCCCGCCGAGCCGCTCGCCCGGCGGCTGCGTGATGCCGCCGTCGGCCTGCTGGCGGGCGGCGGTGTGGCGGCGCTGCTGTACGGCGTGCTGACCCGGCCGACGGTGTCCATCTCCGACTATTTCCTCAGCCAGGCCTATCCGCTTGGCGGTGGCCGCAATGCCGTCAACGTGATCATTGTCGACTTCCGGGGTTTCGACACGCTGGGTGAAATCGGCGTGCTCGGGCTGGCGGCGCTGATCATCTACGCCGTACTGCGCCGCCTGAGCTGGGCGCCCCGGACGCAGGCAGGGCTGGCGGCCGATCGCCACCCGCTGCTGCTGACACTGCTGTCCGGGCTGCTGTTGCCGCTGGCGACCGTGGTGGCGGTGTTCCTGCTGCTGCGCGGGCACAACCTGCCGGGTGGCGGCTTCATCGCCGGGCTGGTGCTGGCGCTGGCGCTGCTGGTGCAGTACCTGGCGCGCGGTCGTGCCTGGGTCGACGCCCGCCTGCATACCGGCTTCGAACTGTGGATTGCCGCCGGGCTGTTGCTGGCCGGGCTGACTGGCGTCGCCGCCTGGCTGTTCGGGCATCCGTTTCTGACCAGCACTACGGGTCACCCGGTGTTGCCGCTGTTGGGCGAACTGCCGCTGGCCAGCGCCATGGCCTTCGACCTTGGCGTGTTCGCAGTGGTGGTGGGCGCCACCCTGCTGGCGCTGCTGAGTCTGGCGCGCCGGCAAGGTCGGGAGGCATGTTGATGTCACTGGAGTTGATGCTCGCGTTGGGTGTTGGCCTGTTCGCCGGATGCGGGGTGTACCTGCTGCTGCGCGCGCGCAGTTTCGACCTGATCCTGGGGATTACCGTCCTGTCGTACGCGGTGAACCTGTTCATCTTTGCCACCGGGCGACTGGCGGTGGACAGGACCCCCATCCTGGCGCCGGATACGCCGGCCACGCTGGCGCACTATGCCGATCCGCTACCGCAAGCGCTGGTCCTGACCGCCATCGTCATTGGCTTCGGCATGACGGCGCTGCTGGTTGCTGTTGCCCTGGCCGCCCGACGCGCCGGCGACGACGACCATGTCGACGCCGGGCGGCAGGAGCCGCAATGAACCACTGGCCGATTGCCCCGATCCTGCTGCCGCTGTTCACCGCCGTACTGCTGCTGGCCCTGGGCCGCTGGCGGCCGGCCTGGCAGTTGCCGGTCAATCTGCTGGCGACCGCTGCGTTGCTGCTGATCTGCGTCGGTCTGTTGGCGCGCGCGGCCGATGGTGGGGTGACGGCCTACCTGCTCGGCAACTGGCAGGCGCCGTTTGGCATCGTGCTGGCGGTGGACCGTCTGGCGGCGCTGATGCTGGCGCTGACGGCAGGTCTCGCGCTGGCCAGCCTGCTGGCGGCGGCCCCGCGCTGGCACACGCGCGGCGCACATTTCCATCCGCTGTTCCAGATGCAGTTGATGGGCCTGAACGGCGCCTTTCTGACCGCCGACCTGTTCAACCTGTTCGTGTTCTTCGAGGTGCTGCTGATCGCCTCGTATGGGCTGCTGCTGCACGGCGGCGGCGGTCGGCGGCTGCACGCCAGCCTGCACTACGTGACGCTGAACCTGGTCGGCTCGGCGCTGTTCCTGCTCGCAGTGAGCCTGCTGTACGGCGTGACCGGCACGCTGAACATGGCGGACCTGGCCGTCAAGGTGGCGCAGGCGCCCGACGCCGATCTTGGCCTGCTGCATGCCGCCGGCCTGCTGCTGCTGGTGGTGTTCGGTCTGAAGGCCGCCGTGCTGCCGCTCGGGCTGTGGCTGCCGACTACGTACGGCGCAGCCAGCGCGCCGGTGGCGGCGCTGTTCGCGATTATGACCAAGGTTGGCGTGTACGCCATCGTGCGTGTGTTCACGCTGATCTTCGTCGGCGAGCGGCTGGCCGTGGCCGCGCCGCTGCTGCTGTCGCTGGGCCTGGCGACCCTGCTGCTGGCTAGCCTGGGTGCGCTCAGTGCCGGCAGCTTGCAGCGCCTGGCCGGATACCTCACGCTGGCATCGGCGGGTACCTTGCTCGCCACGGTGGGATTGGCCGAGCCTGACGCCCTGGCTGCGGCCCTGTACTACCTGCCCCAAACCACGCTGGCGGTGGCGGCCCTGTTTTTGCTGGCGGAGCTGGTCGCTCGCCAGCGTGGCGATTTGGCGGGCGCGTTGGTCGGTGGCCCGGCGGTGCGCCAGCCGGCCTTGCTGGGTGGCCTGTTCCTGCTAGTCGCCGCCACGCTGGCCGGTCTGCCGCCGTTTTCGGGGTTTGTGGGCAAGCTACTGATCCTGCGCAGCACGGTCGGCGGGGTGGATGGTTTTGCGGTATGGACGGCGCTGCTGCTGTCCGGATTGGCGCTGCTAATCGCCTTCGGTCGGGCCGGCAGCCAGTTGTTCTGGAAGGTTTCGCCAGCGCTGGAGGGTTCCAGGCATGGTGTGTTGGCGATGATTCCGGTGGCCTGGCTGCTCGTGGGCGGCTTGCTGTTGGTGGTACTGGCGGCACCGGTGCTGCGCTTTACCGAAGCGGGCGCGCAGCAGTTGCTGGCGCCGGCCGGTTACATCGAGGCGGTGCTCGGTGCCCGGCCGGTGCAGCGGGTGATGCCGTGAGGCGCCTGTTGCCCGCGCCGCTGCTCAGCGCCGCGCTGCTGGTGGTGTGGCTTTTGCTCAACAATACGCTGGCGCCAGGTCAGATCCTGCTCGGTGCGTTGCTGGCGCTGGTACTGCCCTTGCTGACCGACCGCCTGAGGCCAGAGCGCGCTCATCTGCGTCGGCCGGTCCTGGCCGCGCGGCTGTTGCTGCGGGTGTTGTGGGACATTGTGCTGGCCAACTTCGAGGTGGCCCGTCGCATCCTCGGGCCGGAAGCGGCGCTGCGACCGCGCTTTGTGTGGCTGCCGCTCGACATCCGCGACCCGTGGGGCATCGCCGTGCTGGCTGGCATCATCACGCTCACCCCGGGCACGGTTTCGTCGGATCTGACCGCAGACCGGCGCTATCTGCTGGTGCATGCGCTCGATGTCGATGACCCGGCGGCCCTGGTGGCTGCCATCAAACAGCGCTACGAACGCCCGCTGATGGAGATTCTCACGTGAACCCGGTGGAGTACGTACTGGCGCCGGTGGCCGGCATGCTGGCACTGGCCATGGTGCTGAACCTGTGGCGCGTGCTGCGCGGCCCGGCCCTACCGGACCGCATCCTGGCGCTGGATACCCTGTACATCAACGCGCTGGCGCTGCTGGTACTGTTGGGCATCCGCTTCGGAACCACTCTTTACTTCGAGGTGGCCCTGGTCATCGCCTTGCTCGGCTTCGTCGGCACGATAGCCTTGGCCCGCTATGTCCTGCGCCAGGACATCATCGAATGAGCATGCTGCTCGACTACCTCATAGCCGGCCTGCTACTCACTGGCGGCGGTTTCGCGTTGATCGGCTCGTACGGTCTGGCCCGGCTGTCGGATTTCTACAAACGCCTGCACGGTCCCACCAAGGCCACCACGCTGGGCGTTGGCTGTATATTGATCGCCTCCAGCCTCCTGAGTCTGCGCGGATCGGCACTGAGCCTGCACGAGCTGCTGATAACGCTGTTTCTGTTGATCAGTGCGCCGGTCAGTGCCCACCTGCTGGTGAAGGCGGCGCTACACCTTGACCCGCGGGCGAAGCCACCACTGCCGCCGGAACAGTGACCGCGACGTTTGTCGCGCCTGGTCGGCATTTTCCCGCTGCGCAGGGAACCGCGGCGTGCGCTAGTTGCCGCTCCAGTCGGGCGCCAGGCCATAGCGGGCGTCCTCGGCGGCGAGGATGACATCGCGGGCACAGCACCAGTTCCAGGCCACCCGCCAGGCACAGGCCCTCGGTAGCGATCTCCGCCGGCAGCGTGTTGATGGGTGCGATGACTTGCATCGGCAATGCCCCGCCTAATGGTGGCGACCATCGCCTCTGAACGCAGGCGTGAAGATGCCGGCCTTCTTTGGCTTCCTGCTGTGGTCCTGCGTGGTGCTGCT
>NZ_JBFIII010000084.1 GCF_041601295.1 Immundisolibacter sp. | reverse complement strand
GGCGTGGCAACCGCAGCCAGCAGGCTGACCAGCACGGTCCAGCGCCTGATCACGCGGGCGCTGCAATGTACTGGTAAAGCCAGGTCTCGGTCAGCGTCTGCTCGCCCAGGCGCACGTAACAGCGCAGCTCCACCGGATCGGTACCTTCGACATATAGATCGAACGAGGCCCGCCAGCGGTCAGTGCCGACTACTTTCAGGACGTGCATCTGATCCACCCGGCCACGCGAGGTGGTAATGACCGGCGTCAGGTCGTAACGCTGTTCCAGTTGCGCCAGGGCGCCGCCTGAAAAATCGATCACAAACTTGACCCCTGCCGCGAGCTGCGCCGCATGGACGGCCGACAGCCCGGCGATGCCGTGACGCCCCTTCCAGGTATTCCGTACACGGCCGAGGTCCGGCACGAAGGGCTCGTCGTCTCCCCAGTGCAAGCGGTAGTCGAAGGTCCAGGCGCTGCCCGCACGCACCGACTCCTTCGGCATCCAGTAAGCGACCAGGTTGTCGTGGATTTCATCGTCGGTGGGAATTTCCACCAGCTGTACCGCGCCTTCCCCCCAGTCGCCCAGCGGCTGCACCCACACCGAAGGCCGACGGTCGTAAAAAGCGCCGTCGTCCTGGTAGTTCTCGAAGTTGCGATCACGCTGCGACAGGCCAAAGCCGCGTGGATTGAAGTCAACGAAGGATGAGGTCTTTACCACCGGCGGGTTCTCAATCACCCGCCACAGGCGCTCGCCAGCACCGGTCCACAGCGCAAGACCGTCCGAGTCGTGAATCTCTGGCCGCCAGTCGGCGCTGCGCCGTCGGTTGTTCTCGCCGTACCAGAACATGCTGGTCAGCGGCGCCACGCCCATGCGCCCGATGTCCTGACGCACGAACAGCTCGGCGTGCACGTCGGTGAGCACGGGCCGGGAACGGCTGCATGTAAAGCGATATACACCGGCCAGGCTTGGTCCATCCAGCAGGGCATGGACGATGATGCCCTCGTCTGCGCTCTGGTCCAGATAAAAGGCAACGAAGTCCGGGAATTCCTCCGGCCGCGGCATGGCTGTATCAATGGCAATGCCGCGTGCGGACAGACCATACTGCCCGTGTACTCCGGCGCTTCTGAAGTAGGACGCGCCCTGAAATGCCAGCCAGTCGGTTTTGGCCGGCGCCGGGTCCATCACGCGAAAGCCGGCAAAACCGCTATGGTCAGCCAGCTTCCCGGCCAGGCCCGGCGTGCCGTAATCGAAAAGATCGGTCGAAAACGGCAGCTCGCGCGCCTGGTCTTTCTCCACCAGATAGATTTGTACCGGTTTGGACGCAAACCGGTGTGGGTGGAACAACTGCACTCCGAAGCGCCCCGCTGGCTTGCCCAACAGCGTTTGGTCCGCCTTGAAGCGAATCTTCTGGATGGTGTCGAAATCAATGCCATAGAGCAGATCGACATCCGGAATGCGGGACGCGATATACGGTACTGCCGCCCGCTGGCGCGCCTGCTCGCGTAGCAGTTCAAAGTTGAAGCGCTGCCGTGGACCGAGTCTTACGCCCGCAAACGCCAGCGGCGAATATGCTCCTGCCAATAACAACGCCCCACCGGCGCCGATTACCTTGAGCAGGTCGCGACGGGTCGGGCGCACGAGCATGTTTCGACTTCTCCAGGAAAAGCGGTATGGCACGAGTGCGGAACGCGGGCGTGGACGCGCCCGCAGGGTACGACAGCCTTGGCGCGCCGAAATTCTACGCTGCTAGGACGCGGCCGCATCCACCGCCTGATGGACGGGCATCCGTCCGCGCGCCGGCTCCGGCGGCATGCGGCAGTCCCGGCATCGCCTGTTAAACTGCCGCGCCCCCGCTTTCTTCAACACGTCCAGAACCTTGCTCCCATGAAGCGCGATATCCCCCTCGACCATCTGCAATTCGCTACCCGTTGCGTTCACGGCGGAGTCTACAAAGACCCTCTGTACAACTCGGTGGTAACGCCTATCTATCCGTCGTCCACGTTCTACTTCGAGGGACCGCGGCAGACCTCGGGCTACGACTACTCCCGCACAAAAAACCCAACCCGCGACGCGCTGGAGGAGAACCTCGCCAGCCTCGAAGGCGGCGCTGGCGCAACCGCCGTCGCAACCGGCATGGCAGCTATCACCACCGTACTGCACCTGCTGCCTGCAGGCGCCCATGTGGTCAGCGGGGCCGATATCTACGGAGGCACCTATCGCCTGTTCGCCAATGTCCTGCCCGCACGCGGACTGCGCTTCTCGATGGTGGACATGGGCGATCCGGCTGCCGTGGCGGCGGCGATCGAGCCCGACACGGCGTTGATCTGGATCGAAACCCCCAGCAATCCGCTGCTGCGCCTGACCGACATCCGTGCAGTGTGCGCGCTGGCGCGCGAGCGTGGCGTACTGACGTGCGCCGACAACACGTTCTTGAGCCCCTATCTGCAACGACCGCTGGAAATGGGGGCCGACCTGGTGGTGCACTCCACCACCAAATATCTGAACGGTCACAGCGACGTGGTCGGCGGCGCCATCGTATCGGGCACCCGCGAGCTGGCGGAAAAAGTCGCCGCCACGGCGAATGCACTTGGCACCACCTGCTCGCCGTTCGATGCCTGGCTGGTACTGCGCGGCGTCAAGACCCTGCCTCTGCGCATGCAGGCACACGAAAAAAATGCCGCCGCGCTGGCGCAGTTGCTGGATGCCCACCCGCTGGTCGAACGCGTCTACTACCCCGGCCTGTCGCAGCACCCCGGACATGAGCTGGCCCGTCGCCAACAACACGGCTTTGGCGCCATGCTGAGTTTCGAGCTCGCCGGCGGCGAAGCGGCCGTGTTTCGCCTGGTGGAACGCCTGAAGTTATATGCCTTCGCGGAATCACTGGGCGGTGTTGAGAGCCTCATTGAACACCCCACCAGCATGAGTCACGCCGCCATGACGCCACAGGCACAAGCCGATGCCGGCATCGGACCCGGCCTGGTACGCGTCTCCGCCGGCATCGAGGACACGCAGGATCTGGTTGACGATATGGCGCAGGCGCTGGCGGCGATCGAATCCGGGGATTGATGGCACGCTTGATGCCAAAATCGGAGGGGTAGCCACCAGTCCCTGGGCAACAGCTTGGTCGTGGCTCGCCGATGACGCTGATATAAACGAACCCGATCCGACACCATGGCGGGCAAAAGTGAAATTGTGCTCACACCAGCCCCCCTGAACCTGAACGATACTGTTGGCGAACCCGAGCTTGTGAGGTATCGCCATGCTGTTCATTACCAACCGCTTCCCGACCCAAAGCATCAAGACCCGCGTCAATCGGGGTTTCGACTTCGACCTAAAGAACAACGCCGCCAGCAACTCGGTTTTTTATTGCCGACGCCTCGGCAAGGACAAGTACGAGGAGATCGGCGGTTTCAACATGATGTCGGAGCTCAAGAGCTCGCCGTATCGCCAGTTGCTCGTTTACATCCACGGCTTCTCTAACCTGCCGGAGGCAGTGTTCGCGGGCGCGGGCGAGTTCCAGGCACTGTGCGACAAGAAAAAACCCAACGAAGTACTGGTGCTGCCCGTGATCTGGCCCTGTGACGACGACCTGGGTATCGTCAAGGACTACTGGGACGACCAGAAGGCCGCCGATGCCAGCGCCTTCTCTCTGGCGCGGGTGCTGGGGCATTTCCTGCGGTGGCGTGAGGACGAGAAACGCAACCCGACCCAAGACCCCTGCCTGAAACGCATCAACATGCTGGCCCATTCCATGGGCAACCGGGTGTTGCGCGAAACGCTGTGGGCCTGGGACAAGTACGATCTGCCCAGCGGCGTGCCATTGTTGTTTCGTAACACCTACCTGGTCGCGGCGGATATCGAGAACGAGTCCATTCACAATGGCCAGACCGGCGAACTGATCAGCCATGCCTCCCGTAACGTGGTGGTGTATTACGCCTCGGACGATATGGCGCTGCGTTCAAGCAAAGTGGCGAATCTTAAGAACAAGATCGCCTCGCGCCGCCTGGGCCACACCGGCCCGGAGGACATGAACCGGACACCCGCCAACGTGTATGCGGTGGATTGCGACGACGTGAATACCGCTTACGACACCCCCAAGGGGCACTCCTATTTCCGTTCCGGAAAAAAGAAAGGCGAGCCCGGAAAAGTGTTCGACCACATCTGGGGCACGCTGATGACCGGCCGCGTATTCCCGGACGACGAGTTCCGCCGCACGAGCATCATTCGAAGTTAGACGGCAGGCGCCCGTCCTCCCAAAGACACCGCAACGAAACCTGTCGATTTCCCGCCCCGGTCCGGAGTCGATCGGTCCGGCCGCATGGCATTAACTTGCCCTGGGGAAGCGCTGAATAAATCAGCGGCTCCCTACGGCGGGCTCGCTTCGGGCACCGCACGCGCCGGCAACGCAGCCGGATCCCCGCGAAAAACCGGCGTCTTCGCGAACAACGCCTTGCGCAGGTATTTGAACTTCAGGATCGATGCGGGGGGGTCGACCAGGTTCAGAACCTTTGCGAATGCGACCGCAAACTCCGCGTCATAGCCCGACAGCGCAAAGAATTTTGCGTTCAGCCATTTGCTCAGCGCAAAGCCGCGCGGGCGCTGGCCGTCGGTTTGCGGATAACGAAAATCCTCCACCGTCACGCCGTTCCAGGCCGCGTCCACAAACTTGACTGCGCCCTTGAAAAACGTCAGCGCGAAGTCGTCGGGCATGGCACCCGACGACGCGCAGCGGCCCAGACATTCATCAAGGTATTCGGCCTCCTTGGCCGCCACTGTCATCCCCTGGCCGTAGACGGGGTTGAAGCTGCACATCGCGTCACCGAGCACGACGAGCCCGCGCGGAAACCGGCGCAGCCGTTCGTAGTGCTGTCGCAAGTAGGCCGAGTAGCGATACGCCGCCACGTCACTTGTGGGTTGCAGGTTTTTGACCTCTTCGTACAAAACCGGGTGCGGATGGGACTTCAGGAATTCCAGAAAGCCGGCCCAGTCCGTTGGTGGATCGTCCTTGTGATAGCCCGTGGCAGTGACCAGGTAGCGACCGCCCTCGACGCGGAACAGGCCGCCGCCGCGGGTATCTTCCGGGATGCTCTTTTGGATGGCATACATAAAATTCCAGTCCGGATTCCGACCCGCTGGCTCCTGCGCCTCGAAGGTGACGTAGCCCACGTTGATGCCAATGGTGGTGCTTTGCGGTGCGCCGTAGCCCATTTGTTCCAGCCACTTCGGCGTCTTGGACGCGCGGCCGCTGACATCCGCCACCAGGTCGGCGGCGATGGTTTCACCGTCCTTGTCCAGACTCACGCCGGTGATGGTCTTGCCTGTGGTATCCGTGAGGAAGCCGCTCACCCGCGTCGCGGCACGCAACTGCACATTGGGCAGTGCCAGGGTATGGTGGCGCACCACGGTCTCCAGCAGCGGGCGCGACATCACGTAGCTGTTGATTCCGCTGGGCTTTCGCGGCCACCAACGCCCGCTCATGTAATTCGCGTTGTCGGCCAAAAAATCGACGTACCGGGCGCCTGCGCCAAGCAGGTCTTCGTGGATGCCGGGGAAATACTTGCGCACCACCGCCGAGCCGCCGGCGAGCAGCAGGTGAATGTGACTGCCCTGCGGCACCGCCTTGCGCGGAACGGCCTGTTCCGGGGGCGTGTCCGCATCCAAGATCGTGACCTGCGCGTAGTAATCCGACAGCACGCGGGCCGTGAGCAGGCCGCCGATGCTGGCGCCGATGACCACGGCGTGCTGGCCGAGCCGCGTGGCGGCGCGTTGTTGTTGCGTCATGAAAACCGTGCTCCCTGTCTAAGGAAGCGCTGAATAGATCCGCCCTGGATTTCTCAGCGCCCGCCATCAGAAAAGCGTGGTTTTCCGATGGCTCCGTTTTCGACCAATGTCGGCGTTAAACCGATGGCCCGGTTCGTCCAGCCGACCCTAACATGCACCGTACTGGCAATCCAAACCTGTTGTAAGCATTTCCCAGGGTTTGATGCCGGCAAACGCTTGGGGACACAGGCGTTACCACCTATCAGTGCATATAGACGCCATCCGCTCCCATGGCGACTGATGAAGGGATTTCCCTTCGTGCTACCCCGACGGCACGCTCGGTACAGCTACTACACCGGCGTCGACCAAGCGCGCGATTTCGCCGCTGGACAAACCAAGGATGTCTCCCAGCACGTACTCGGTGTCGGCGCCCAGCAGGGGCGCCGGGCTGGCCGGCAGGCGCGGCATGGCGGAAAAATCCAGCGGCGTGCCGGGCATGCGGTAGCAGCCTATTCCAGGCTGCTCCACCTCGCTGAACAGCGGGTTATCCGGTGTGCATTCGGGGTCGGTTTGCACCAGGTCACGAAAATTCTGATACGGCCCCCAACACACGCCCGCAGCGTCAAAGATGGCAGACAGGTCCGCATAATCGCGCGCTGCAATCCACGGGCCCAGCAGCGCCGCAATGGCATCGCGTCCCCGGTAACGATCGCCTTCCTGCGCAAAATCCAGTCTCGCTGAACGGGCGGCGGCGGCCAACTCATCCACCAGGCCGGTGGCCCTGCCGATGGCCTGCCATTGCCGGGGCGTGAGGCCGACCACCATCACCCGCCGGCCGTCGGCGGTCGGGAAATCCCGCCCGAATGCGCCATAAAGGTCATTACCGGCGCGCTCGCGATCGCCGCTGTTGATCTGCACCTCGGCGATATATCCCAGATGTCCGGCCACCGCGAGCGCCACGTCCAGAAGTGCCAACTTGATGAGTTGTCCCTGTCCGCTGCGCCTGCGGTGCCGCTCGGCGGCCAGAATGCCAGTGGCGGCCATCTGCCCGGTGATCAGATCCCAGGCCGGCAACACATGGTTGACCGGACCTTGCGTGTCCGGTGGCCCGGTGACGAGGGGAAAGCCCACGCGCGGGTTCACCGTGTAATCCACCGCACTACCACCGTCACGGCTGCCTAGCACATTCAGCATGATCAGGTCGGCGCGGCGGGCGGCGAGCACCTCGTAACTCAGCCACCCATGCGCCGGAAAATTGGTGAGGAAGATGCCGGCATCCTCGCCCGGCGCGGTGACGAGCGCGGTCAGCAGCTCGCGCCCCTCGGGGTGGCGCAGGTCCACGGCGATGGAGCGTTTGCCTTTGTTGAGTCCCGCCCAGAACAGGCTGTCACCGTTCGCAGTGACGGGCCACCGCCGGTAGTCGAGCCCGCCGCCGATCGGATCGAAACGAATGACTTCGGCACCCAGTTGCGCCAGGGTCATGCCACCGAGCGGCGCAGCAACAAAAGCCGAGCCCTCCACCACCCGCATACCGGCAAGGATGCCGGCGCTCATGCACGCATCTTCACGATGACAAGGCGACCAGCCGCCAGTCGAGCACCTGAGCCTCGCTGCCGGGCTCCGGACTGGCCGGCCCGCGCTCGGCGTACAGCCGCACGACGAGATCCACCAGGGCCCCCGCGCCCGACGTAGGGTGCGCTGCATGCACATCGACTTCGCAGCGCAGCACATCGCCTTCGAACACCGGCGCGGTGTGGTCACAGGCATGCCAGCCAAGGATGGTGACCAGGTCCGGCAGTGCCCGAACGAGCTGGGCGGCGGCCATGGCGATAGTGTGGCCCCCGTAAACGAGGCGCTGGCCATAGACACTCTTGGCCGCGTCGGTATGGGCGCGCGCCATGTTCAGTGTGAGCCGCACCAGCTCCGGCGCGCTGGTGATGGTGTCGCGCGCCGCCACCTGATAGCGCGCACCCGGCCGCGGAGTGGTGGCACCGGGCACGGCAGCGCGAAAAGCGGCCAGGTCATAGTGAGCGGCGGCCGTGGCCAGGGCAGCCCCGTCCAGCGCTTGCGGGAACAACTCAAGCGGGTCCGCGAAGCCAGTATTGGCACCCGCATCGCGGCAGGGAATCATCGGCGCACGCCAGAAATGCAAGATCGTCTCGGCACGCTGGTTGATGACTTCCATTTCCAGCACCGCGATGCCGGTCGCGGGCCTGCCTTCCTGATGGCGGTTCTGGCGCAGCGCCGCAACGCGCGTATGGGTGCGCAGGGTGTCGCCAATGCGCACCGGCGAGCGCAGCAAAAGACCCCGATAGAACAGGTTGGCGCGCACCTCCTGCGTTGCATACGTGGTCTGCCCGGTGACCAGGTTACACACCAGCGCCGGGTGCGCGGCCATTGCCTCGCCACCGATCACCGCCTGGCTCAGGGGGGCGCTCAAGGGCAAGCGCAGCCGGTCACCGAACAGCGCCGTGTGCCAGGCGGCATGGCCGGTGGTCAGCGTCACCTCTGGTGGGTCCGGCAGGTTCTGTCCGACGTGCAGTTCGTCGAAATATGGCCCTTCGACCAGTTCCATCGTGTCGTCCTTGTCGTGTGTGATTCCGGCGTTCGGGGAGCCGCGCATCAACCGACCAGCCCGGCCCGCCGCGCACGCTCCAGGACTCGCGCCTGCACCGCCGCCACCGGTGCGTCCACCATCTCGCCGTCGACCGCGATCACGCCGAGGCCGTCCCGTTGCGCCTGGGCCCAGGCATCGACCACGGACCGTGCTCGTACAACTGCTTCGGGCGCCGGCGTATAGATGGAATTGGCGATGGCCACTTGCGCCGGGTGGATGCACAGCTTTCCGTCGTAACCCAGGTCCCGCCCCAGGACCGCGTCAGCCCGAAAGGCTTCCTCGTCGCGCACGTCGAGACACACGCAGTCGAGCGCGGCCAAGCCGCGCGCGCGCGCCGCCAGCACCACCTGACAGCGCGCGTGATAGGCAAGCCCAATGTCCGAACGCAACTGTGCCAGACCCGCTGCGCGACAAAAGTCAGCATGCCCGAATGCAAGCCCAAGAAGCCGCCCGCCGCCGTCACCCAAAGCGCTCAGGTCCAGCACTCCGGCGGGAGTCTCGATCAGCGCAATGAGCTTCACCGGCGCAGATCCGAGCAACTCCACCACAGCCTTGAGTTGCGCGGCCTGCTCGCATTTAGGCAGAACGATGCCGTCCGCCCCGGCCTGCGCCACGGCCTCGACATCATCGGCGCCCCAGGCTGTATCCAACCCATTTACCCGCACCAGCCGCAGCCCGGCGCTGGCTCCCGCCAGTGCCTCGCATACCTGGCGACGGGCGAGATCCTTATGCGTCGGGGCGACGGCGTCTTCGAGATCGAAAATCAAAGCATCGGCTGCGGCCTGCGCCGCGCGTTCCAACTTGCGCAGGTCCGCACCAGGCACGAACAGCGCGGACCGGCACAGCAGGTCAGCCAAAGGGCCAAGGAGCATCGTGAATATCCGACAGTTGCGGGTAAGTCCGGGGAAGCCAAGAGCTTAACGTAGCAAACGGTCGGCGAAGACGCGTAGATCATCGCCACGCGGTACTGAATGTTCGCCGTGGCACATCGGGCCGGCGGCCGCCAGGACACGTTAATACCCGTGCCCGCGCATCGGCACAGCGAATTTTCTCTTTCACCACCATGGGCTGCTGAACCCTTATAGTTCCATCGCGACAGCGCCCAGGCGCGGTCAGTCAACCAGGGCGAATACAGGCCACCGAAGTCGCCTACAAAAAACAATCCAGGAGGGGACATGACCGACCAGGACGAGGTGCTGGGCAGCGCCGTGCGTCGACAAATCAGCCTGCGGCTGATCCCGTTGTTGATCGTGATCTACGTGCTGGCGCACCTGGACCGGGTCAACGTGAGCTTTGCCGCGCTGACCATGAACGCAGACCTCGGGTTCTCGAACACGGTCTATGGCTTGGGCGCCGGTCTTTTTTTCTTTGGCTATTTCCTGTTCGAGGTGCCGGCCAACCTGATCCTGGAGCGTATCGGCGCCCGTCGACTGATCGGCAGCATCATGTTGCTGTGGGGCGCCTTATCCGCCGCCATGGCGCTGGTCACCTCCCCGGCCGATTTTTACGTGATGCGGTTTGCGCTGGGTGTGGCCGAGTCGGGACTGTACCCGGGCATCATCCTGTACCTGACCTACTGGTTCCGTGATCGCGACCGAGCCACCGCCATTGGCCAGTTCTCGCTGGCCCTGGCCGTCGCCGGGCTACTGGGCAGTCCGCTTTCCGGGGCCATCATGGATGGCATGGGGGGCATGCTGGGCCTCGCCAGTTGGCAGTGGCTGTTCATCGTCGAGGGCCTGCCGACGGTCGCGCTCGGTCTGCTGGTACTGATGGTGTTGCCGGATCGGCCAGCGCAGGCACATTGGCTGACCCAGGCACAGCGAGACTGGCTGGAGAGCGCGCTGGCCGCAGAACGGACTGCACCGGCCACGGTTGCCCACGGCATGCTGCGCAAGATATTGCACCCCACAGTGCTGGCCCTGGCGCTCACCTACTTCCTGTTTCTCGGCGCCTTCACCGGCGTGATCTTCTGGAGCCCCAAACTGTTACAAGCTCTGGATCCGACCCTGAGTGCCACGGCCGTGGGCTGGCTGGTGGGCGTGCCCTATCTGCTGTTTGGCGCCGCACTTATCGGGTGGGGTCGACACTCTGACCGCACCGGTGAACGCCACTGGCATATCTCAATCGGCGCTCTGGGCACCGCCGGCGGGTACATATTGATGGCTTACGCCGACGGTATACCGATGGTATTCGTCGGCATGCTGCTCGCGCTGCTGGGTGCTGGCGCCGCGTTCAGCTGCTTCTGGGGGCTGGTGACCGGCGCGCTTGGCCCGGCAATGGCGGCGGTAGGCATCGCCGTGGTCAATTCAGCTGGCGCGCTCGGCAGCTTTGTGACGGTTTCCGCGCTGGGCAAATTGCTTGAACTCACCAACAGCTATCGGCCAGGCATCTTGCTCCTGAGCGGCGCTGCCATACTGGCAGCGATCCTGGTACAGCGGGTGCCAAGACGGGCAAGGTAACCCGCGACCGGCCCCCGTACCGCTTGCCGTAGCGTACCGGTGAATTCCTCAGCCCTTATCGGCCGTCACATGGTGACGCACGGTCAGTACCGGGCACGGGGCATCACGTACCACCCGCTCGGCCGTGCTGCCCAGCAGAAAATGCTTCAGCCCGGAGAAGCCATGTGTCCCGATGACAATAAGGTCGGCGCTCTCACTCTTGGCAGTGGCAACAATTTCGGCGTCAGCCACACCATTTCGCACCAGGCAACGCGCGGAAAGATCGCTCAGATGCTGCACGCGGAGCTTTTCGAGTTCGCTCATCGCCCGCTCGGCCAGATCGGCGTCAAGGTTGATCACCACGCCAAGCTCGGCCGGATAAGCCACCGGCTCGATTACGTACAACAGCACCAACTCGGCCCCGCTTGGATCGGCAAAGCGACGAGCGTACTGCACCGCCTGCAGCGAAGGATCGGAGAAATCGAGCGGAACCAGAACCTTGCGAATGGCTAGCGAAGCGTTGTTCATGGCGACAACTCCTGACGGACGGTTAAGATAACGGCCATGGTAGCAAGCCGCTATTGCCAAGCGTAGGCCCGGGCTTGATTACAATCCACAAACGATTGAACTTGTTATAGAGTTTCATTCCGTCTGGGCCCCGTGCGCGGCTCACCCACCCAGCCAAGAGCCCTATTACCGTGGTCCGTTCCGAACTCATCGACCGCTTAGCCCAGGAAATCGAGGGGCTGTCACCCAAGGATATGGAACTGGCGGTCAAGTTGCTGCAGGAACAAATGATCGACTCACTGGCTCACGGTGGACGAATCGAGATCCGCGGCTTTGGCAGTTTCAGTCTGCATCATCGGCGTGCCAAGCTGGCGCGTAACCCCAAAACCGGCGAGGCCGTGCCGCTAGGCGAGCGCTACGTGGTGCACTTCAAGCCTGGCAGGGAACTGCGCCAGCTGGTTGATAATGGCGAAGGCCCTGCGGCCACCGCCGACGACGCTGACTAGCCCCTGGTCAAACGTCTATACCCCGCTTACCGAGGAGAAACCCGAATGGATTACCAGTACAACAAAGTTGCCAACTACGCCGACATGGGTAACGGCAACACTCTCCATTACCACGACATTGGCCAGGGCGAACCGGTCATATTCCTGCATGGCGGCGGCCAGGGAGCTGGTGGCTGGACCAATTGGCAGCACAATCTGCAAGTATTCGCCGATGCCGGTTACCGGGCCATCGCTCCCGATGCCCTCGGTTACGGCCTGTCGTCCAAGCCAGCCGACGGCAATTTCGACTTCGAGACCCTGATGGAGTGCCTGATCAAGCTGTTCGATCACCTTAAGCTGGATAAGGTGACACTGGTCGGCAACTCGATGGGTGGCGCCATGTCCATCCGCTTCTCGCAGGATTTTTTGCCGAGGGTTAAGAAGCTCGTCGTGATGGGTCCCGGCGGCATCGGTCCAATGGAACGCTACCTCGCCATGCCCGCCATTCAGATGCTCAAGGCCCTGGGCCAGGAGGAAGGCGGTTTCAGCAAGGACAAGCTGCGCCGCTTTCTGGAATTCATGGCCTATTCTGCCGCCGACGTAACCGACCAACTGGTCGACGAACGCTACGAAGTGGCCGTCACCCAGCCGCCACGGGTGTTCCAGACCCTGTCCATCGGTGATCTGCGCCCGCGTTTGAACATCCTTAAAAACCTGCCGACCATGGTGCTGTGGGGTCGCGACGACCGCGCCTGCCCGGTCGAATCCGGCATGGAAATCATGCAGGAGTGCGATAACGCGCGGATGATCGTATTTTCCCAGTGCGGCCACTGGGTGCAGTACGAGAAGGCCAAACTGTTCAACAAACTGTGCCTGGACTTCCTCAAGGAATGATCGCCGCCGCGCGTGTCCGGCAACGCGCCGGGCACGCGCTGCCTTTTACGTTTACGCGCGGCGCTTGTCACGAAAGAACGCGCTCAGCAGCTCGCCACAGGATTCAGCCAGCACACCGCCCCGAACCTCAGCCCGGTGGTTAAGCCGGACATCGTTGAGGATCTGAAACAATGACCCCGCCGCACCGGCACGGGGGTCGTAGGCACCAAACACCACACGCTGCACCCGGGCCTGTACCAGAGCGCCGGCGCACATGGCGCATGGCTCAAGGGTGACGTACAGCGTGCTGCCGGGCAGACGGTAGTTCCCCTCGGCGGCTGCCGCGGCCCGTAAGGCGGCGATTTCGGCATGCGCGGTAGGGTCGCTAAGACCGACCGGTTGGTTATAACCCTCGCCCAGCACCGCGCCAGCGCGTACCAGCACGGCCCCTACAGGCACCTCGCCCATCGCCTGTGCCTGCAAGGCAAGTACCAGCGCGCGCGCCATCCACTGCGCGTCAACCTCGCTCGGGTCAGCGGGGATTTTCGTAGAAGACATAGGGCGTGGAGTAATCACTGATCTCGAAGTACACCCGCTTCTCACCACTGTCGCTAAGACCATTGAGGTTCTCGTCGAGCACCCCATACCCAAAACGGTATGGCCGCGGCAGACCGTCCTTGGTGCCCGACGCGGTAGTCAGCTTGTCGATGGCCAAAAAACGCCGCACCAGGGTGTTGCCGGCATACACCTCCAACACCCCGTCGGTGCCGGTCCAGTTTTGCACCGCACGACCGATTTCATTCTGCGTCTCCTGCGTACAGGCGACGAGCCCAAAAGCGAGTGCGCCTAAAACAGCTTTACGGAACATAAGTCGGTCCTCTAAGTCGGTCAAGCCAAGGGC